>NZ_RRYE01000119.1 GCF_004010105.1 Microbacterium sp. CPCC 204701 | reverse complement strand
CGCCCGCCCTCGCGAACGGCAGGACGGCGAGGACGGCGCGGTACCGGCCGGCTCCGAGCGCCCACCACAGCCCCGCCGCGACGACACCCGCGGCACCGAGGGTCGAGGCCAGGAAGAGCGGCGGCACGAAGAACACCGACTCGCGGGTCGCGGGCGCGACCTCCTGCTCGGCGATCATGGCAGGCGGCGTCACCGTGACGTAGCCGCGCAGCAGGATGCCCTGCCCGAGTCCCTCGACCGTCGTGGACACGCGGCGCGCTTCGTTGGGCTCGAGCTGCGCGATCGGCACGTCGTCGACCTCGGCGACGGTGAGGCCCAACAGGTTGGCGACACGGAACGTCGCGGTCGCGTCGAACGCCTCGTCCGACGTGTTTCGCACGGTCACCGAGAGCGTCGTGACGCCCGCGCCCGGCTGGAACGACGGCGAGACGGATGCCCTGAGCCCGCCCACGGCCACGAGGACGCGGTCGCCCGGGAGCGACGTGTTGCCCGGTTTTCCTGGGTTGCCGGGGTTGCCGGGGTTTCCCGGATTGCCTCCCGGGTTGCCCGGGTTGCCCGGGTTCCCCGGATTCCCGGGATTCCCGGGATTGCCGGGGTTTCCGCCGGGACCGCCCGGACCCGTGCGGGTGGGGGTCGGCGTCGGTGAGCTCCCGTCGGTGACGTCGACGCTGATGCCACCGCCCCCGGTCGGGCGGTCCTCGTCACCGGCCGATGCCAGCGCCGGAGCGGCGATGCCCATCGACAGCGCGACGGCCGACGTGAGGACGGCCAGCCCGCAGGCGCGCCGGGCACGGGCCCACGACATCCGCCGCGGGAGCGTGTCAGGCATCGCCTGCCCGCTGCGTGCCCCCTGCGCCGACGAGTTCGGCGTCGCGCTGCGCCTGGGCGATCGCTTCGTTGCGGGTGTGCTCCATCCAGGCCTCGGCGCGTGCTTCGTCGCGGCGCCGCCGCCACCGCAGCCCCAGGAACACGAGCACGCCCAGCGCGAGGGCGATGACGACGAGCCACGGCACGGCGAGCAGGAACGTGTCGCGAGAGACCGGCGCGACCGGCAGCTGGTTCGCCGGATCGGTGTCGTCGACGAAAGGGTTGAGCCGCAGATACGGGCCGAGGTATCCCCACTGCGCGACACCCGGCACATCGAACTCGTACGCCGCGGAGTTGCCGGGCAGCACCTCCTCGATGGCGCCCGTGGACGTGGGGGCGGCCGGGATGCCGAACCAGGTGTTCACGCCGGCGGTCAGATTCGCGGCGAGCGCGATGTTACCCGGGTTCTCGACGGTGTAGCGCACGGTCACCGTGCCGCTGAAGAGATTCCACCAGTCTCCCGAGTACGAGGCATCCAGCCCGCTGATCGAGAGCCGCGGCTGCAGCTGCCCCGACACGCGCGCGTACACGCGGGTCGCCACGCGCCGGTCGAGGTTCACCTGTTCGCCGGGCGTGACCACCGACGCGACGAGCCCGCCGACGTGGTCGCCCGGGGTGGCTTCGGCCGGGAGGGCGATCGTGAACGGCAGCACGCGGCGCTCACCCGGAGCCAGCGTGAACTGGATGCGGTTGGAGCCGTTCTCGAACACCACCCACGCGCCGATGCCGGTGGGCTGGTCGGCCGTCGCCAGCAGCGCGAACTCGCCCTCGTCGTCGTTGAAGGCGTCGGTGCCGACGACGGTGAAGTCCTGCGCGACCGTGCCGGTGTTGGCGACCAGGAAGGTGTCCTGCACGGTCTGACCCGGGTCGACGTGATAGCTGAAGCGCGTGCGGCCGTCGGGGTTGCCGTCGGCGCCGGCGGGACGTGCCGAGATGCCGACGGTGTCGTCGGCATGGGCGGGGGCGGCGGCGAACGGCGCCGCCACGACGGCGACGAAGACAGCGACGAGCGCGGCGGAGAGCGCGGCGCGGATCCGCGTGCGGGCGCGCGGGAGTTCGGGGGAAATGGCCACGGCTTATTGCCGCACAATCGTCCTACGGGGCGGAGTGCGGGGGCTGAACGAGGTGTGAACCGCGCTTTCACGGGCAGTGATGACGGATGCCTCGGCCGGACGCGACCGTGCGGGAGGCCGAGGACGGCCTCCCGCACGGGATGTTCAGTTGTGGGTGGTGCGTCGCGCCGATGCCGGCGCGAGGATCACTTCGAGGCCAGCGTGAGCGTCAGCGTCGAGGTGTAGGTGCCCTTCTTGGCCTTCGCGGGGGCCGCGAAGGTCAGGTCGGCGTCGAACTGCGTGCCGGCCTCGAGGGTCGACGAGTCCGCGGCGCCCTCGGCGAAGACCGCCGAGTAGGTGCCGGCGCCGGCGACCTGCGTGTCACCGAGGTCGACGCCCTCCACGGCGGTGCCGACCTGCTTGGGCGCGAGACCCAGGGCCGACTTCTCGATGACGTCGTTGTTCGCGGAGGAGTTGACGAAGTCGGCGACCTCGGCGTTCAGCGTCCAGCCCGGGAGCAGGTCGCGGTCGTCGATCACGGTGAACGCGCCCAGCGCGGCGGGAGCGGTCGTCGCGCCACGGCGGACCGTGCCGAGGTTCACCGACGTGTTCACGCCCGAGAGCTCGAAGCGGTTCGAGGTCGTGACGTCGACCGTGAGGTCGGTCGCGCTCGTGGTGGTCGAGCTGAGCGTGACGGTGCCCCACGCGACGATCTCGTCGCTGCTGTCGACGAGGGCGACGGTGTGCTGACCGACGGGCAGGCCCGCGAGGTCGACGCTGGCGTTGCCCTCGGCGTCGGTGGTGACCGGCGCGAGGACCGTCGGGTCCGACCACACATAGGGGGTGAACGTCTGGTTCGCGTTCGCGGCACCGGCCGGAACGACGACCGCGGTCTCACCCTCGGCGGGAGCCTCGATCGCGACCTCGTTGGCGTCGCCCTCGGCGGGCTCGGCCAGGACGAAGGCCTCGGCCGTCGCCCACGCGAGGACGGTCTCGGCCTCCGTGTCGGCGATCGCCAGGCGTGTGCCGGCGGCGATCGACGAGGTCACGATGGCGTTGCCCGACGCGTCGAGCTCGATACCGGTGTGCACCGGCGCGGCCGTGCCCTCGGCGTAGACGTCGACGGTCTTGCCGGCGTGCGCGGCGTCCGCGTCGATCTCGACGTTGCCGTTGCGCAGCGTCGCCGAGGCGTTCGCGGTGTAGCCGGCGAAGTCCGGAGCCCACGGGCCCTGCTCGGCGACGATCTCCATCGGGCTGACCGTGTAGTTGCCCGTGCCGGCTTCGATGTTGATCTCGCGGTAGACAGCGCCGAGCGTCGTCACACCGGCGTTGGTCGTGAAGGCCACGCCGTACCAGTACGATCCGCCCGCACCGATCACTGCATCCACACCTGTGGTGAAGGCGTTGAGTGTGATGTCCGGAGCCGCCGGCTCCCAGCCCGCGGCACCCTCGAAGGCCCAGGCCTTCCACGTGTTGTGGCCTCCGGCGAGCGAGGCGGGGTCCTTGTCGGAGATGAAGCGCCACACCTGGTCGAACGACGCGCCCTGCGTGACCTCCCAGACGGGGGCGGCGTTGAGGTGAGCGAACGGATCGGTCGGGCTCGGCGAGCCGATGATCTCCTCATCGCGCGCGAAGACACGGGTCTCGTCGGCGATCCGCTCTCCTGTGTTGGCGTCGTAGAGGAAGAGCCCGCCGCGGGAGCCCGGCTGCGCGGACTGGTCCGACTGAGGGATGACGGGGGTACCGGGGTCGCCAGGGGCAGCATTCGCCACCGAGGCACCCCCGGCGACGAGGGCCAAAGTGATGGCGCCCGCCGCGGCGGCGCGCCATTTGGTCATGATGGGCATGTCAGCTTTTTCCTTTGCGAGTGGGATTGCGTGGATGAGGGTCAGCGAAGCTTCGCGCGGATCGGGGTGGTGGACGACGGCGCGAGGAAGCCGAACTTGCGCTTCACGGCGCCCGCCTGGTTCTGCAGCGCGCCGTGGTTGCCGAGCTTCGACGCGGCGTTGCTCACCGCGTTCGCGAGGCCGGCGTTGTACTTGGCGTCGCCAAGAGTCACCCGGGCGTTCTCGACCACGATGTAGGTGTCGCGTCCCCACGTCGTGTTCGAGTAGTAGGCCTGGTTCGGCACGGCCGAGCTACCCGAGCCGGTGACCGCTGCGACACCCGCGATCGGCGAGCCGATCTGCGCGCCGGGCCCCCGGCGGTCGATGCCGGCACCCGTGTTCTGTGCCACCCACTGTGCTGCCGAGATCGGGATGATGGCGTTCGTCGGGAAGTTGGAGCCGTCCGCGAGATGAGTCGTGTCGTGCTCCTGACCGACGAGAATGCCTGCCGGCACGGTGCCGCCGTTGGGGTAGTCGTTCGCACCGATGAGCTTGTTCAGCCAGTCCTGGCGCGTGCCCGAGCCTGCCTGCGGGATCACCGCGGTGACCTGCACCCCGTCGATGGAGACCGGAGCCCCGCCGTCGAAGATATCGGTCAGCGTCGCGTGGTCGATGTTCGCCCAAGCCGCCGTGCCGCCCGTGTACGCGTAGGCGAGGGCATCGCGGCCGAACTGGATGAAACGCAGCGGCCCCATCGGGTCGGCGGAGCCCGCGCCGGCACCTGACGCCGGTCCCGACGAGGAACGAGCGATGTCCACCTGGTTCGGGATCGCGACCGTCGGCGAGCCCGGTGTGCGCGCCGTGTAGTTCCCGCCGTCGATCGACCGGCTGAGAGCGATGATGCCGTCCGTCGAACCGTTCGGGCGACCGAAGCGCGGGCCTGCCGCCTTGGTCTGGATGAGGACCGATCCCGTTGCGTCGAACGCCCCGATATTCGTGCTTCCACCCGTCGTGCGGATGGCCGAGCCGGTGATCTGCGTGCCGTTGGCAAGCGCGTTGACGACATCCTGCAGCGTGTCCGAGCCGACGACCGACAGTCCAGGCGATACAGGCTCTGCATTCGCCGCGTGGCCGGTCGCAAAGAGCGTGGCGACGAGCCCGAGAGCCGCGCCTGCCGCGATAAACTTCCTCTTGTTCACAGCTTTCCTTTTCTGATGAGGGGTGGTGTGACGTCCGGTCGCTCCACGAGCGGCCGCCTTGGCGGCTCCCTGGCAGGGGAGCCGTCAAGCCTGTGGGCTGGTCCGGGTGGTTTCCTGCCCTGATGCCCAGCGTCGAGGCAGCAGGTGAACGGACGGGGCTCCCTGGGGTAAGGACCCCTGTCGCACTGCTATTCGAGAGATCACGGACGCCGCCGGATGCGCGAGATCAGCGGCACCGCCAGCCCCGCTGCAAGGCCAGCCGCTACACCGATCGGCACCGCCGCGGCCAGGGGTCCGGTCTCGGGGTCTTCCGGGGTCGCAGACCCGGCCAGGTCACCGGCCGGCGCACCGGTCGCCACCGGCGCATCGATCGCAGGCGGGTTCGAACTGGCAGCGGGGGCTCCGGACGACGGCGGAGCCGCGGGGTTCGAGGCGCCGGGCGGCCTGAGAGGGTCGTTCGCAGTGCCACCACCGCTTGGCTGGTGGAGGCTGCCGCGTTCGATGGCATCGGCGGCGGCGAGCGCTTGAGCGACCCACGACTGGGGCAATGGCGCGTAACCAGGGGGCAACTGGCCGCTGTCCGTGCCGGGCTGTTGTCCCTCCTTCGCGGCGTACCGGATCAGGTCTGCGTACGCGGCGCGCAGCGAGGCATCCGACTGTTGCGGATTGAGCGCTGCATAGACGGGCATCGTGAGTGGGTACGCGGTCCGCGCCGCCTTCGCCCGATCGGAGGCAGGGTCATAGACCAAGACCTTCGACTGCTCCGGTGTCGGGGTCATCGCTGCTGCGCCCGCGGCGAGGCCATCTGCGGTCGGCGCTACGAATTCGCCGGCAGCGTTGCGCAACGACACCGTCACGGTCTCGTAGGTGTGAGCGGCGGGCACGGTGGTGAGTCCGATCACCGCTTGGCTGCCGAAGGGCCTCGGCGGAAAGGGATCGAACCTCGGCGGTGTGGCCTGTGGATTCCACCCGCTCACGATCTTGCCTTCTCCTCGCAGCACCAGATGAGCACCATCGGTGAAATCGATGGTGTAGGGGCGGTGCGAGACGAGATTGATCTCCCCTTCCCCGGCGCTGCCGGCGGGTCTGGTGATGGGATCGGCTTTCGGGAACGAATCGGAGGGCACCACGAGTCCGGTCCCGGTGGGGTTCTTCGCGGGGTTCGTCGAGTACCAAGGGTTGACGATCATGCCCTGCTCGTCCGGCTCTCCTGCGAGCCACGCCCGCGCCGCGGGGTCTGACATCACGTACTCCCACACCCGTACGGCGAGATCGGATCGGCCCGCCGGTACGAGCGCGTCGGCGATCGCAGTACGCACGACGGGGTTCTGGACCGACCACTCCGGATCGTTGACCGCCTGGAACTCCTTGTCTTCCAGAAGCGTCCACGGATTCTTCGCAAGCTGGTCGACCACATCCTCCGACAGCGGTGGCCGACCGACCCCGGCCGGGAGCTGCGGGACGGACTCCACGTAGGAAGCTGTCAAGAGCTTGGCCACGAGCCGGGGCGTGAGGTTCATTTCGGTGAGCGGCAGGCCGGCGCGTGCCTTGTATTCGTCGGACGCACTCCCCTTGGGCACGCGGTCGATCGCGAAAGAGATGGCGACGCCCGAGATGCCTACGGGTGCGTAGGCGAGTGGGTCTGTTCCGCCGAATGCCTCTGGGTCGAGAGGACGCGACGTGAATGCGAGCGGACTGGCTTCCGTCCCCGCGGCGCGTACCGTCGCCGATGCTTCGTTGCCGATGTTGAGCACGAACGGCGCACCGTTGTCACCGAGGCACAGTTTCGGTTGCCACGAGCCGATCGCCGTAGCGAGCAGCTCGCTCCCGGCGAGCTGCCGTTCGGCCATGCCGATCTCACAGCGCACCCCGAGCGGCTTGAAATCGAGCTTGACGGCGAGATGATGCTCCCACGAGTCCCAGAACAGTCCAGGGCGGTTGATCGAGTTCTCGCCGTTGTCCATGGTGCCTCGTGGGATGATCACGAGCCAGCACGACTGCCCGGCGACCCCGCCGTCCGCGAGGGCGATCGGCGCGCCGCACCCGAGGCCGGGTGCCTGCATCGCTGTCTGGATTTCGAATGGCACGGATCCGGACCCGTCCGCCCCCGCCGGTGCCCAGCGAACCTCATTCGTGGTGTACATGCTGAAGAAGGGGTTCGAGTAGTAGGGAATCCAATCGCTCCCTGGCTTCTGTCGCGGCTTCCCGTCGGGGCCCGTCGTCAGGTTGTTGAGGACGCGGTCGGCAGGAGCCAGGGCTTCATCGACGATGCCGGCCGAGTTCACGGCCACGAACGGTATCCCGGTGTAGTGGTACCCGCCGAGATCGGCGCTGTACTTCATGTCATCCGGGGCGATCGACTCCGTCGACCGGTCATCGTCGCGGGTCGAGCCGCGCCCGTTCAGACCACCGTACTGACAGGTCCGACGGTCGGGGTGGCCGGGGTGCTTCGGGTCCTCACCCCAGCACTGCGCAATCTGCAGGAAGTTCGAGCCGCCCTGATTCGTGTCGGGCGCCGTGGACTTGTCACTGCCCGTCCAGCTCACGCGGATGCCCTGCGAGACCAGGTCCTTCGTCTGCGATATCGTGACCTCGAGGTCGGGGAACGGCGCACCGACAGGGTTGAGCGCGTCCTCCTTGTTCGTGAGCGTCACCGCGCTCGACGTCGCCTCGTCCGCGGCCGCTGCGGCCGGGTCGGCCTGGATCAGCACACCGCCGGCGCCGACGAGCGACACCGTGAGCACAGCCGCGGCGATGCCGGTCAGGCTCGCCCGCGCGAACATCCGGTTCATCACGCGGCTCCGGATCCTGGTGCCTTCCGCCGGAGGCGGGGTGACAGGAACGGCGGCACCGCGACAGCGGCGATGAGCAGGAGCACGGCGCACAGCATCACCGACTGCTGCCAGCCCCAGCCTTCGCCGTCGACCGTGAACGGCGATGACACGGCGGCGCCGGCGACCGCCCCGTTGCCCGAGATGAGATTGCCGTCCGCGTCGTAGACTGCGGCGGCGTCATCGCCCCCGGCCGCCGCCGCGTCACCGCCGCC
>NZ_RRYE01000118.1 GCF_004010105.1 Microbacterium sp. CPCC 204701 | reverse complement strand
CAACCGCGACCGCGTCCAGGAACCGCAGCTTCAGGCGCACGAAGGACTGCGAAACCTGGACAGGGGATCGGAAGCCGCGAGCCCGCGCTCCCCGCGGGCTACGGTCGGCGCCGGCGGCGCGTGAGGCGCACGGCGGGAAGCGGCGGCGCGGGGATGCGCTCATCGCCGTGGCCCGTCACGCGGCCGAAGCGGGTCGAGTCCGCTTCCCAGGCCTCGCGAGCCTCGACGATCTCGTCGTGCGAGCGGCCGACGAAGTTCCACCACATCACGATGTCGTCCTCGAACGGCTCGCCGCCGAACAGGAAGAGCGTCGCGCCCGCCGCGCTCGCGATGTCGATGTGGTCCCGACGGATGCCGAGATACAGCAGATGCGCCCGGTCGAGGGCGACCGGCTCACCGTCGGCACCGGGCTCGACGGCGACCTCGCCCTCGACGACCACCAGCGCGTGCTCCCACGCGGGGTCGAGCGGCACACGCACCGTCGATTCGGGCGGGATGCGCAACTCGGCGCCCACGATCGGGGTGTATGTCGTCGCGGGCGACGAGACGCCCGCGAGGTCGCCGAGCACGACGGTCGCGCCACCGTCGCCGCCGGCGATCGCCGGCAGCGTCACCTCGGGCAGCACGGCGTGCTGCTCGAAGGCGGGCGGTCCGTGGCGTCGCGACTCGGGCAGGGCGACCCACAGCTGCAGTGCGTCCAGAGGCACGGCATCCTCACTCATCGAGTACTCGGAGTGGGCGATCCCCGCCCCGCTCGTCATGAGGTTGAGCGCGCCGCGGCGCACCACCACGTCACTGCCCACGGTGTCGCGGTGCCGGACCTCGCCGACGTACGGCCAGGTCACGGTCTGCAGCCCGGTGTGGGGATGCGGCTCGACCCGCATGCGCGCGACCTGCGGCCCGAACCGGTCGAGGAAGCACCACGCGCCCACGAGCGGCAGCTCGCGCTGCGGCAGCGAGCGGTGCACCTCCATCGCCCGGATGCCGCCCAGCGGCACCTCGCGGGTCTCGAGCAGGAGCATACGGGGGCCAGAGCGGTCGGCAGGACTCGCGAGCGTGGCGGTATGGGGGCTCAGTCCGCCGGCGGTCGAGTCCTCGTCGAGCCTCGACATGTCAGTGCGTCTTCACTCGCGAGGGCCAGTCGATGTCGAGACCCGGCACGTCGTTCTCGCGGAGGTAGCGCACCACCACGGGGCACAGCGGCACGACCGTCTCGCCGCGACGCGCGGAGTCGGACATCGCCTCGGCGACGACCTTCTGCGCCAGCCCGCGACCCCGGAACGCGGGATCGGTCTCGGTGTGCGGGTACACGTAGCGCCCGCGGGAGTCGAGCGAGAACTCGGTGAAGCCGGCGAGCACGTCGCCCACCCACACCTCGTAGCGGGCTTCGTCGTCGTTGCGCCGGACGGTGATCTGGTCCTCGGAGGCTGGCATCGGCATCCCTTCGTCGTCCTTGTCCCAACGTAGGTGCGCTCGCGGATGTTCCGCCACCGCGCTGCGGGGCGCGGATCGTGGGGCAGACTCGGACGGTGACACTGCTCGACACGATCGCGGCCGCGGCGTCGGCATCCGCAAGCGAAACGCCGGACGCCGACGCGCTGTACGACGCGTTCGTGGAGTGGGCGGGTGACCGGGGCTTCGCACTGTACCCGGCGCAGGACGAGGCGGTCATCGAGATCGTGTCGGGGTCGCACGTGATCCTGTCGACTCCGACCGGCACCGGCAAGTCGCTCGTCGCGGTCGCCGCGCACGCGGCATGCGTCGCCCGCGGCGGGCGCACGTATTACACGGCGCCGATCAAAGCCCTGGTGAGCGAGAAGTTCTTCGCGCTCGTCGAGATCTTCGGCGCCACGAACGTCGGCATGGTGACCGGCGACTCGTCGGTGAACCCGGATGCCCCGATCGTGTGCTGCACGGCCGAGATCCTCGCCAACCTCGCACTCCGCCAGGGCGCCGACGTGAACGTCGACCAGGTCGTGATGGACGAGTTCCACTACTACGGCGACCCCGAGCGCGGCTGGGCGTGGCAGGTGCCGCTGCTGCTCCTGCCGCGCGCGCAGTTCGTGCTGATGTCGGCGACGCTCGGCGATGTCGCATCGATCGCCGAAGACCTCGAGCGCCGCACCGGCCGCGCGGTCTCGCGCATCACGGGGGTGGAGCGCCCCGTGCCGCTGCATTTCTCGTACGCGCGCACGCCCATCCACGAGACGGTCGAGGAGCTGCTGCAGACGGGACAGTCGCCGATCTACGTCGTGCACTTCTCGCAGGCCGCGGCGATGGAGCGGGCGCAGGCGCTGTCGTCGATCAAGATCGTCAGCCGCGAGCAGCGGGATGCCATCGCCGAGGCGATCGGCGGGTTCCGGTTCACGACGGCCTTCGGCCGCACCCTTTCGCGCTACGTGCGCGCGGGCATCGGCGTGCACCACGCCGGCATGCTGCCGCGCTACCGGCGCCTGGTCGAGACGCTCGCGCAGCGAGGCCTCCTGCGGGTCATCTGCGGCACCGACACGCTCGGCGTCGGCATCAACGTTCCGATCCGCACGGTGCTCATCACGGCGCTGTCGAAGTTCGACGGCACGAAGATGCGGCAGGTGTCGGCTCGCGAGTTCCATCAGATCGCCGGCCGCGCCGGCCGCGCCGGCTTCGACACCGCCGGCACGGTCGTCGTCATGGCGCCGGAGTGGGAGATCGAGAACGAGGCGGCGCTGCGCAAGGCCGGCGACGATCCGGCGAAGCGCAAGAAGATCGTGCGCAAGAAGGCGCCGACCGGCGTCGTCAACTGGGGACTCGGCTCGTTCGAGCGCCTCGTCGACGCCGAGCCGGAGCCGCTCGTACCCCACCTGCAGCTGACCGCGGCTATGCTCATCAACGTCATCGCGCGGGGCGGCGATGTGTTCGCGAACGTGCGGTCGCTCGTCTTCGACAACCACGAGCCGCGTGCACGGCGCTACGAGCTGGCGCGGCGTGCGATCGCGATCTTCCGCACGCTGCTGACGGCCGGTGTCGTGGAGATCGACCGGACGGATGCCGTGGCCCACGGCATCCGTCTCACCGTCGA
The DNA here is from genome assembly GCF_004010105.1 of Microbacterium sp. CPCC 204701. GTDB lineage: Bacteria > Actinomycetota > Actinomycetes > Actinomycetales > Microbacteriaceae > Microbacterium. The sequence goes on along the minus strand of NZ_RRYE01000118.1, from coordinate 4,950 downwards.
TCTGCAGCCGAATTTCGCGCTCAACCAGCCCCTCTCGCCGTTCGCGCTCGCCGCGATCGAGCTGCTCGACCCCGACGCGAACCCGGCGCCGCGCGGGCGGCTCACAGAGTCCGCAGAATCGGGCGAGGATCGCACGATTTCACCGGGATCCTCCGCCGAAGGGGCGGAACTGCGAAGTACTGCAGCCAGGTCCACGGCGGGGACGGGGCACTACGCGCTCGATGTCGTGAGCATCATCGAGGCGACGCTCGACGACCCGCGGCCGGTGCTGGCGCAGCAGGAGTTCAAGGCCCGAGGCGAGGCCGTCGCCGCGATGAAGCAGGAGGGCATGGACTACGACGAGCGCATGGCGGCGCTCGAGGAGGTCACGCACCCGAAGCCGCTCGAAGAGCTGCTGACGCAGGCGTACGAGGTGTTCGCGTCGAGCCAGCCGTGGATCCGCGACTTCGAGCTCTCGCCGAAGTCGGTCGTGCGCGACATGTTCGAGCGTGCTCTGTCGTTCTCAGAGCTCATCTCGCTCTACCAGCTCGCGCGCAGCGAGGGTCTCGTGCTGCGGTACCTGTCGGATGCGTATCGCGCGATCCGGCAGACCGTGCCCGCCGAAGCGCAGACCGAAGACCTGCACGACCTCGTGGCGTGGCTCGGCGAAGTCGTGCGGCAGGTCGACTCGAGCCTTGTCGACGAGTGGGAGGCGCTCGTCGACCCGGCTTCGGCCCTTCGACAGGCTCAGGGACCGGATTCAGCGGAAGTCGTGCCGCCGGCGCCGCCCTCGGTGCTCACCAACCGCCGCGCGTTCGGGGTGCTGGTGCGCAACGAGCTGTTCCGCCGCGTGCAGCTGGCCGCGCGGCAGCGCGACGACGAGCTCGTCGAGCTCGACCCCGACGCCGACTGGCCCGCAGCCCTCGACGCCTACTTCGACGAGCACGACGAGATCCTCACCGGCGGTCCGGCCCGCTCGCCCCGCCTCGTGACGGTGGACGAGACGGATGCCGCGGCCACCGGCCTTTGGCGCGTCGAGCAGACGATCGACGACCCCGAGGGCCACCACGACTGGCGCATCCGGGCCGTGGTCGACCTCGCCGCCTCGGAGGAGTCCGGCACCGCCGTGGTGCGCGTCACCGAGGTCGTGCGGCTGTAGTCCGGGGCTCGGCGTCGAAGCGGCGGGCAGAATCGACGCTTCGATGTCCCGAGGGGCCGAACTGCGCCAGTCTGCCCGCTGCTTTCACCGCGACCGCGTCAGCCGAGCCCCCGCGACCCCGTCAGCCGAGCCCGCGGCAGCGTCAGCCCAGGCCGAGCCCGCCGTCGGAGGTCAGCACCTGGCCGACCACCCAGGCTCCGGCATCCGTCGCCAGCCACGCGATGAGGCGCGCGGGGTCGGCCGGCTCGCCGTAGCGGCCGAACGGAGTCGCTCGCATCCACGCCTCGATCTCTTCGAGCGGCCGGTCGGCGGTCTCGGGGTCGAGGTAGCCGGTGTTCACGGGCCCGGGGTCGATCGTGTTGAGGATGATGCCGAGAGCGAGGAGCTCTGCGGCCACGGTCCTGGTGAGGCCCGCGAGCACCGCCTTGCTCGCGGCGTAGGCGACCTCGCCCGGCATGGGCCCGTGGATCTGGCCGGAGGTCATCCAGAACACGCGGCCGGTGGGCTCGGTGAACGGGCCCGTGCGCTCGATGCGCTCGCCGGGTCGCGAGCCGGTGCGCTCGCCGCCATGGAGCGCCGCGAACTCGCGCGTCAGCAGGATCGTCGACCGCGCGTTCGTCTGCCAGAACGCGTCGAGTCGCTCCGCCGTCATGTCGAGGATCGACCCGTCGCCGCCCGACAGGGCGTGGTTGCAGACGAGGACGTCGAGCCGGCCCGTCAGTGCCCGCGCCGCCTCGATGACGACGGGGACGGATGCTGCGTCCCGCAGATCCGCGCCGAAGTCGCCGAACCGTGCGCCCGGCGCGAGTGCGTCGCGGATGCCGGCGCGGACCGCGTCGAGGTCGTCGGATCCCCACGGCTGATCGTCGTCGTGGGGTGCGTAGTGGTGGATGAAGACGTCCGCGCCGAGTCGCGCGAAATGCGTGGCGACCGCGAAGCCGATGCCGCGGCGGCGCGAGACGCCGGTGACCAGGACGGTGGTGCCGCGCAACGGCAGGGATTCGGTGTGTGAGAACAATGCAAATGCCCTTTCAAGGGGTCGGGTCCGCCGGATCGAGTGCTCGCGGCGAAGCGCCGGGCGTATCGAGATCATCCGAAATCGTGCGTCCGCGACGGGACGCAGGGAGACGGGTCACAGGCATTGCATGACGACGAGACTACCGCGCCTCGCGTCCGCTGCACTTTGCGGCGCACGCGGCGTCGCGCGGCGCAGCGAGTGTCAGAAACTGCAGCGCGGGGGACGGCAACTGCCGCGCGCGTCGCAACCTGGCGCGCTCGTGCGCGGACGGATGCCGGGGGCGGAGGTATCCGCGATGATGGCGGCATGCCGACCTACCTCGCGTTCCTGCGCGCGATCAACCTCGGGGCCAAGCGCGTGTTTCCGAAGGACGACATCCGCCGTGTCGTCGGGGCGGCAGGCTTCACCGACGTCGAGACGCACATCAACACCGGCAACGTGCGGCTGTCGACGCCGATGCGTTCGCGCACGAAGATCGAGGCCGCGCTCGAGTCGGCCTTCGCCGCCGACCGCGGATTCGACGTGCCGGCGATCGTGTACTCGACCGCGGAGTTCGCCGAGGTCGCGCGCGTCGCCGAGCGGCTGAGCGCAGAGCGACCCGGCCTCGCGCGACACTACGTGTATCTGCTGAAGGACGAGCTCTCGGATGAGACGGTGGATCGCATCATGGCGTCGGCGACGCCGGCCGGCGAGATGGTCGTGCGCGGGCGCGCGGCGCATGCGCTGCTGCGCCCCGGGTACGAGGCGGGCACGGTGGATCCGCTCGGCGCGGCGAAGCTGCTCGGCGTGGCGACGAACCGCAACCTCAACGTCGTGACCACGCTCGCGCGGAAGTGGTGCTGACGCGGCTGCTCCTGGATGTGAGCGCACCCCGGGGGAGGCGCGTCTCCACCCGACGGATTCCCCAGCTCAGGAGCGGGCACTCTCCCGCGGAGCGCGGCTGATCGCGGCTCGACGGCAGTGCTCCCGCACGCCGTGAAGACCGTGCGGGCCGGGCTGCGGCCGCGCTGCTCGGGCGCCGCCCGCATCTGCCGCGCTGAGCCGCCTCCTCCCCAGGGCACGGCATCGCAGGCGCGTCCACGGATCCGCCGAAGACGGAGGCGAGGTCGGATGCCGCGGCTACCCTGGGACGGGTGACCGATGCGCAGGGCGACCCGTACTCCGGCCTCTCGTGGGCCGACGCCGACGCCCCGTCACCTGACGACACGTGGGCGCCGCCCGAGGACGGCTGGACGCCTCCGCCCGACCCCGAAGCCGGAGGCGGCGCCTCGTTCGACCCGTTCGAGAACGCCGGTCCGCGGCGTGACTTCACCGGCTTCGACCCCCGCGTCGTGCTGCACGAGGTGTACGGCTACGACACGTTCCGCGGCGAGCAGGGCGCGATCGTCGAGCACGTGATCGGCGGCGGGGATGCGGTCGTGCTCATGCCCACCGGTGGCGGCAAGAGCGTCTGCTACCAGGTGCCGGCGCTCGTGCGTCCCGGCACGGGGCTCGTCGTCAGCCCGCTGATCGCGCTCATGCACGACCAGGTCGACGCGCTGCTGGCCAACGGCGTGCGCGCGGCGTATCTCAACTCGACGCAGGCGCCGCCCGAGCGCGCCGCGGTCGAGCGCGCATATCTCGCGGGGGAGCTCGATCTGCTGTACGTCGCCCCCGAGCGGCTCAACACCGAGGCCACGCTGCGGTTCCTGGGGCGCGGACGGCTGAGCGTCATCGCGATCGACGAGGCGCACTGCGTGTCGCAGTGGGGCCACGACTTCCGCCCCGATTACCTCGCACTGGGCGCGCTCGCCGAGCGCTTCCCGGGTGTGCCGCGCCTCGCGCTCACCGCAACGGCGACGCCTGCGACGCATCGAGAGATGACCGAGCGGCTGGCGCTCCCGAATGCCCGTCACTTCGTCTCCAGCTTCGACCGGCCCAACATCCAGTACCGCATCGAGACGAAGACCGATCCCCGGCGACAGCTGGTCGCGTTCATCCGCTCCCAGGGTGCCGGTGCAGCGGGCATCGTGTACGCGCTCAGCCGCAAGTCCGTCGAGCAGACGGCCGAGTTCCTCTCCGGTCAGGGCATCGACGCGCTGCCGTATCACGCCGGCCTTCCCGCCGAGACGCGCGCGGCGAACCAGTCCAGGTTCCTCCGTGAGGACGGCGTCGTGATGGTCGCGACGATCGCGTTCGGGATGGGCATCGACAAACCCGATGTCCGCTTCGTCGCTCACATCGACCTGCCGAAGTCCGTCGAGGGGTACTACCAGGAGACCGGTCGCGCCGGACGTGACGGCGAGGCATCCGTCGCGTGGATGGCGTACGGACTCGGCGATGTCGTGCAGCAGCGCCGCATGATCGACCAATCACCCGGCGACCGTGCATTCAAGCTGCGCCTGGGACAGCACCTCGACGCGATGCTGGCCCTGTGCGAGACGGTCGGATGCCGCCGCCAGAACCTGCTCGCCTACTTCGGCGAGGACTCGGCTCCGTGCGGCAACTGCGACACCTGCCTCGAAGCGCCCGACACCTGGGACGGGCTCATCCCCGCGCAGAAGCTGCTGTCGACGATCGTCCGGCTGCAGCGCGAACGCGGCCAGGCTTTCGGCGCCGGCCATCTCGTCGACATTCTCCGCGGCGCCTCGACCGATCGCATCCGGCAGCAGGGTCACGACTCGCTCTCGACGTACGGCCTCGGTGCCGACCTCAGCGATCAGGACTGGCGCAGCGTCATCCGGCAGCTGCTGGCGCGAGGCATCCTGGTCGCCCGCGGCGAATACGGCACGCTCGCGCTCGGCGACCCGGCGGC
>NZ_RRYE01000117.1 GCF_004010105.1 Microbacterium sp. CPCC 204701 | reverse complement strand
GCGGCCGCCTTGCCCGGTCCGAACACCGGGATGCCGCGCTCGCGCACCGCGTCGGCCACGCCCGCGACCAGGGGCGCCTCGGGGCCGATGACGACCAGGCCGACGTGGTTCTCGTTCGCGAAGGCGGTGACGGCTGCCGGGTCGTTCGCGTCGAGAGCGACCAGCTGTGCGTCGTGCGCGATGCCGGCGTTGCCCGGAGCCGCGAAGATCTCGTGCTCGGCCTCCTCCGCCTGCAGCGCGAGGATGATGGCGTGCTCCCGCGCGCCCGAGCCGAGGACCAGGATCTTCACGCGCCCCAGCCTACCGAGCGGCTGCGGGCGCCGACCGTGCCGAGAAATCAGGAGACACGCCGCACGCCGCGCGGCGCCGCGGACGGCTCCTGCCCCCCTTTCCTGAATTCTGACGTTCGTGCCGGTGGACGCGGTGAAAGCGCCGGGCTCGATCGCGGCATGCGCGCCGCCGAGAAGCCGAAGTGCGCAGTTGAGCCCGGCGCTTTCGCGCGTACCGTGGATGGCATGCCCCGCAGGATCACGACCGACGACGGCCGCGCGGCCCTGGCCGCCGTCGCGGGGGCAGTCACGGCACCCGCCGTCCCCTCCCGCACCGACCGCGCGACGGCCGTGCGCTATCTGCTGCAGCTGCTGGCCGAGAAGGCGCCGGGCAACTCGGTCGAGGTGAGGGTGCCGCCGTTCGGCGCGGTGCAGGTCATCGAGGGGCCGCGCCACACGCGCGGCACGCCCCCGAACGTCGTCGAGACCGATGCCGCGACCTGGATCGCGCTCGCGACGGGCGCCGAGCAGTGGACGGATGCCGCAGCCGCCGGCCGCATCAGCGCCTCGGGCACCCGCGCCGACATCTCGCACCTGCTTCCGCTGCGTCCCTGATCCCGCGGGCAGCGGATTCGGCGTGCCGGTGTGCGCCGGTGCGGGCGGTGCGACAATGGACCCATGCCCGAGCACAGCCAGGACCACATCGAGACCGTCCGCGTACGGCGGGCACCGAAGATCTCGGTGTTCCTCATCGCAGGGGCCGCACTCGGGGTGCTGGTGGCGATGATCCTGACGTTCGCGTTCGACGGCAGCGCCGAGGCCAGTCCCAACACCGGCGTCGAGTACTCGCAGGGTCAGGTGTTCGGCTTCCTCGTGCTCGTCTGCGCGCCGATCGGCATCGCGCTCGCCGGCACCCTGGCGCTCATCCTCGACCGCCGCTCGCAGCGCCGCACGCACGACGTCGCGGTCGACCATGCCTCGGTGCACGTCGATCCCGAGCCCGGCACGAACGGCCACGGCCCCGGCCACTGACGCGGGTCAGGCCAGCTCGGCGATGATCGGGTGGATCGCAGCGTCGAAGGCCGCGACATCCCCCCGCAGTCCGTCGGTGACGGCGATCGTGAGCGAGCCGATCCACCACACGCCGCGCTGCGTCAGGGGCAGCACCTGCACGTTCAGCTCGAACGAGTGCGCGCGGCGGCCGACCTGCCGCTCGTACTCCGCGATGGCGCTCGCATACGCCCGGTACGCCGTGCCCATGCCGTGCGACGCGTCGCGTCGGTAGCGCGCGTTGGCGGACTGCGAGAACGCGAGGGCCTCGGCCGCGTGCGGGATGACCGCCGCCCGCAGCTCGTCGGCACCCTCGGCCGGGAGGGCGAGCAGCGTCTCGAACCCGTCGACGAGATCCAGCGGAATCGGCGACGGATGCGCCTGCGGCTCGACCGTCATCGCCCAGTACTCGCGCCACTGCCGCTCGAGCAGCGCCTGTGCCTCCTCGCCGCGGTCGTTCGCGCGCGGCGGGATGCCGCGCAGGTGCGGCAGCTCTTCGGGCGAGCGGATTCCGAGCACCTGGCGCAGATAGAGGGCAAGAAGCACCGGCTGACCGGCGTCTTCGCGGATCAGCCATTCCGGAGCGGCGGTGCTGCCCATGCCGCCCATTCTAGGTCCGGCGGTCCCGAGCGGATCGGCGGTTCGCGTCGCAGGAGATTCGGCGGCCCACCGCCCCGACACGCCGCGAACACGCCCGTAGCCCGCGAGGAGTCCTGCCAGACGAACGGGCGGAGGACGGATGCCTGGAACGTCGCGTCGAGGCCGGCCCCAGGCATCGGTCACCCGGCGTCCGGCCCGGCGGGCCGCCGGTAGGCTGGTAGCCGTGGCCTCCTCCGAACGCGATGCCCCCGCCCAGCCCGTGAACCCGTACACGGCCGCCGGCGTCGACACGGCCGCCGGCGACCTCGCCGTCGAGTTGATGAAGTCGGCCGTGCGTCGCACCCACGGTCCCGAGGTGCTCGGCGGGGTCGGCGGGTTCGCGGGGCTCTTCGACGCATCGGCCTTCAAGGCCTACGACAAGCCGTTGCTCGCGACGAGCACCGACGGCGTCGGCACGAAGGTCGCGATCGCGCAGGCCATCGACAAGCACGACACCATCGGCCAGGACCTCGTCGGGATGGTCGTCGACGACATCGTCGTGGTCGGGGCGAAGCCGCTGTTCATGACTGACTACATCGCATGCGGCAAGGTCTTCCCCGAGCGCATCGCCGACATCGTCCGCGGCATCGCCGCGGGCTGCGCCGAGACCGGCACCGCGCTGGTGGGCGGCGAAACAGCCGAGCACCCCGGCCTCCTCGGGGTGAACGACTACGACGTGGCAGGCGCCGCGACCGGCATCGTCGAGGCCTCCCGCACGCTGGGGGCGGAGCGGGTGCGCGACGGCGACGCCGTGCTCGCCCTCGCGAGCTCGGGACTGCACTCGAACGGATACTCGCTCGTACGCCACATCGTCGCGGGAGCCGGCATCCAGTACGGCGACAACGCCGCCGATCTCGGCACGACGTGGGGCGAGGCCCTGCTCGAGCCGACCCGCCTGTACACCCAGCCGCTGCTGCGTCTCATCGCCGAGACGGGCGACGCGGTCCACGCCCTCAGCCACGTCACCGGCGGCGGCATCGCCGCGAACCTCGCGCGCGTGCTCCCGCAGGGCACGTGGGTCGAGGTCGACCGGTCGACGTGGTCGCCGCCCACCGTGTTCCGCGTGCTCGCCGAGCTCGGCGGACTCGACCTCGAGTCGACCGAGGGCACCTGGAACCTCGGCATCGGATTCCTCGCCGTGGTGGCAGCCGAGAAGGCGGAGGCCGCGGCATCCGCTCTCGCAGGCGTCGGCATCGCGACGTGGCAGGTCGGGGTCGTCCGCGGCGGCGACCGCCCCGCCGGCGACCCCTGGGAGCAGGGGGCCAAGGGCGTCGACGGCGGCGCGGTGCGCCTCGTCGGCGCATACGCAGATCACACGGCTCGCTGAGCCGCGAACCCGAACAACGACACGGAGCGAGCAACACCCATGTGCGGAATCGTCGGGATGGTGGGGCGCGGCCCCGTCAACCAGGAGATCTACGACTCCCTCCTCCTGCTTCAGCACCGAGGACAGGACTCGACCGGGATGTCGACCGCCGAGCGCAGCGGCACGGTGCACATGCACAAGGCGCGGGGCCAGGTACGCGAGGCCTTCCGCACCCGTGACATGCGCGCGCTGCTCGGCGAGATCGGCCTGGGCCACGTGCGGTACGCCACCAAGGGCACCGCGTCGAACGAGGAGGAGGCCCAGCCGTTCTACGTGAACGCGCCCTACGGCCTCGTCCTCGTCCACAACGGCAACCTCACCAACACGCGCGAGCTCACCGCCGAGCTCTTCCACAAGGACCGGCGCCACCTCAACACCAGCTCCGACACCGAGCTGCTCGTGAACGTCCTCGCCAACGAGCTGCAGACCTCGATCTCGGGCCTCGAGCTCGACCCCGAGCAGGTGTTCCAGGCGGTGACCCGCGTGCACGAGCGCGTCGAGGGCTCGTACGCCGCGATCGCCCTGATCGCAGGCTACGGGCTGCTCGCGTTCCGCGACCCGTTCGGCATCCGTCCCCTCATCCTCGGCACGCGCAAGCACGACGACGGGCACTACGAGTGGGTCGTCACGAGCGAATCGCTCGTGCTCGAGAACGGCGAGTTCGAGATCGTGCGCGACGTCGACCCCGGTGAGGCCGTGTTCATCGACCTCGAGGGCAACCTCCACACGAAGCAGTGCGCGAAGAACCCGCAGCTGGTGCCGTGCTCGTTCGAGTACGTCTACCTCGCCCGCCCCGACTCGGTGATGAACGGCATCGCCGTGTACGAGGCGCGCTTGCGCATGGGCGAGCGCCTCGCCGACACGATCGCCAGGCACACACCGCGCGAGGCGATCGACGTCGTCATGCCGATCCCCGACTCGTCGCGTCCTGCGGCGATGCAGGTGGCCCGCAAGCTCGGCGTCGAGTACCGCGAAGGCTTCTACAAGAACCGCTACGTCGGCCGCACCTTCATCATGCCGGGCCAGGCCGCGCGCAAGCGAAGCGTCCGGCAGAAGCTCAACGCGATGTCGAGCGAGTTCAAGGGCAAGAACGTACTCCTCATCGACGATTCGATCGTGCGCGGCACGACGTCGAAAGAGATCATCCAGATGGCGAGGGATGCCGGCGCCAAGACCGTCACGTTCGCCTCGGCCGCGCCGCCCGTGCGCTACCCCCACGTGTACGGCATCAACATGCCGTCGCGGCACGAGCTCGTCGCGCACGGCCGCACGATCCCCGAGATCGCGCAGGAGCTCGGCGCCGACTTCGTCGTGTACCAGGAGGTCGAAGACCTCAAAGCCGCGATCCTCGAGGGTTCCGACCTCGAGGACCTCGACATGAGCTGCTTCGACGGCCGCTACATCACCGGGGCCGTGACCGACGAATACCTGGCCTGGGTCGAGGGCTCGCAGGAGTCCTGACCCCCCGGACCGTCATCCCCGGCTCGTCATCCGGGCTCGTCCCCCCGAACCCGCACGCGGTGGTTCCTTCGAGAGACTCCGGAGGGTTCGGGGGTCGCGACACGCGGAGTGACGCCGCGGATTCCGCGTGTTGCGCCCCCTGAACCCCACCGACGCCGGGCCGGAGGGCATCCGTCCCGCCGGCGACGCTGGGTGTGTGCGAGCGCCCGTAGGCTCTTACGAGTGACGTCGACCACTGCCCGCCCACTCTGGCAGGGCCGCACTCTCGCGCTCGCCGGCATCGTGCTGTTCGCGTTCTCGCTGCGGTCGGCGGTCGCGTCGCTGTCACCGCTGTTCGATCACATCGCCGCGGACTTCGAGGTGTCGGCCGCGGTGATCGGGTTGATCGGCACCGCGCCGCCGGTGTGCTTCGCGATCTTCGGACTGCTCACACCCGCGCTCGAGCGGCGATTCGGGCTGGAGCGCCTCGCCGTCATCGCGATGGCCGTCGTGTCGGTCGGGCTCATCTCGCGCAGCTTCGCACCGAGCTCGGGACTGCTGCTCGCCGGCACCGCGCTCGTATTCGCGGCCGTCGGCACGGGCAACATCCTGCTGCCGCCGCTCGTCAAGCGCTACTTCCCCGACCGTATCGGGCTGCTGACCACTGTCTTCTCGACGACCATGGCGGCGTCGACCTTCCTGCCGCCCCTCGTCGCGGTTCCGGTCGCGGACGCCATGCACTGGCGTTCCTCGCTCGGGTTGTGGGCCGTCTTTTCGCTCGTGGCGATGGTTCCGTGGATCCAGCTCGCGGTGCGCCGGGCATCGCACGACCGCGACGCGAGGAGCGCGAGCGGTGAAGACGGCGGCGACATCGTGCCGGCGAGCCCTCGCGCGCTGGGCCGCATGTGGCGGCTGCCCATCGCGTGGGCGCTCCTGGTGGGCTTCGCCGTCTCCGGCGTGCTGGCGTACGTGTCGTTCGCGTGGTTGCCCACGATCCTCGTCGACATCGCGGGCGTCACCGCGGCGACGGCCGGAGCGCTGCTTGCGCTGTTCGCGGCGATGGGCCTGCCGTGCTCGCTGCTCGTCCCGCTGCTCGTGACGCGCTGGAACGCCACCCGCACGCTGTTCGGCGCCGCCGTCGCCGCGGGGCTGGCGGGCATCGGGGGGATGCTGCTCGTGCCCACGACCGCGCCGTGGCTGTGGGTCGCACTGCTGGGCCTCGCTCCGCTGCTCTTCCCGCTGGTATTGGTGCTGCTGGGTCTGCGCACACGCACCCACGAGGGCTCGGTCGCTCTCAGCGGCTTCGTGCAGAGCGGGGGTTACGCGATCGTCGCGCTGTTCCCGGTCGGAGTCGGCCTGCTCCACGACGCGACCGGCTCGTGGACGGGTCCGCTGATCGTGCTCGCATGCGTGGTTGCGGCAGCCATTCCCGCGGGCGTCGTCGCCGCGCGGCCGCACACCGTCGAGCATGACTGGGAGCGCCGGCACGGCGCCTGGTGAGGCATCCGACTCCCAGCCAATTCGCGATATATCGTGTTAGCGTCGAGTCATGACGACGCCCGACAGCCTCGAGACCACGGTTCGCGCCGACATCGCTGCCGCGGAGCGCCCGAGTCGTCCGATCAGATGGATGCTGCGTCGCATGCGCATGTGGATCGACACGCACCCGCGCCTGAACGCCGCCTACCGCACAGGCGTCGGCGTGGTCGGCGGGACGCTCGCCATCGGCGGGCTGCTGCTGGTGCCGCTGCCCGGACCGGGATGGCTCGTGGTGTTCCTGGGCCTCGCCGTGCTCGGAACGGAGTTCCGCTGGGCGCGCCGGGTGGCCGGATGGTTCAAGCGCATGCTCGATCGGTTCTGGACCTGGTGGCGCGCACGGCGCGCACGACGTGCGGCATCCACCGCCGAAGCGCAGCGTCGCAACGACGCCGCGACGATTACGGAGTAGAGGTCAGGCTTGCGAGGACGAGACGGGTGACGTCTCGTCCTCGTCCTCGTCGTTGTACTCGTCGGCCCACTTGTCGATGTACTCGTCGTTCGACTGGTGACCGAGTTCGCGCTCGAGCGCAGAGTAGTTCACGTTGTACGTGTCGTACTTCAGCTCACGGGCGATCTTGGTGTGCTTCGCCTTCTGACGGCCACGCCCCATGCGAGACCCCCTCATAGTAGAGTCGCGGGCTATCTGCGGGCTCTCAGCCGCTGCAAACCCGGGCATTCACGAATCCGGCTTCGAACCGGTAAGAGTAGCATTCAGGATAACACGGGGCCCCGAGCATCGGCGGCTCCGGGGCCGCCGACGCAGGAGGAGTGCGGACATATGACCGACGAGGCATCCGAGACCCCGAGCGACGCGAGCGACAACGAGAAGCTGCACGGCGCGGTGATCGTGGGGGTCATCCCCGACCATTCCTCGCGGGTCCTCAAAGAGGCCGCACGCTACGCCAAGCTCTTCCATGCGCCGCTGGCCGTCGTGCATGTCGACGTCACGCGGTTCGTCACGTACGAAGACCCCGACGGCTACGTGCACTCCGCGCCCATCGACATGAACATCGCGTCGGGCGAGAACGACCTGGTGCGGGTGCAGGATGCCGCGGCCGCCCTCCTCGGCGACTCCGAGCTCCAATGGAGCGTCCGCCAGCTCGTCGGGGATCCGGCGATGGCGATCAAGCACTTCGCGGATCAGATCGATGCGCGGCTGATCGTCGTCGGCACGCGCAAGCGCGGGATCGGCGAGTCGATCCGTGAGTTCTTCACCGGCTCGGTCGGTGCCAGGCTCGCGCACCGGCAGTATCGGCCCATCCTGGTCGTGCCGCTGGGCGAGCCCGTCCCCGACGACGAGGACATCTGGCCGGCCTGACGACCTTCGTCCCGGACGCCCACGTCCCGCACTCGCGGACCGCGAGAGTGCATCTGACGGCCGAGAGGAGGGAAAGCGCCCTACCTCTCGGCCGTCAGCAGTTCTCTCGCGGGTCGCGCGGGCGAGGGCGAGGGCGAGAGGACGAGAATGCTGCGGCTCAGCCGCGGATGTGACGGGTGACCTCGCGCGCGACGCGGTCGAGGTCGGCGAGGAGTTCGTCGACGAACGTCGCGGCGAGGTCCCCTCCCCGCGCGACGTGCGTGCGGAGGTCGCTGCGTACGCGGGCGCGGAACTCGTTCACCGCCGCGTCGGCGCGCTGCAGCTGCTCGCGGGCGAGCACCCGGGGATCGTCGGCGCGCGGCTCGTGCGGGGCCGAGGTGCGCTCGG
>NZ_RRYE01000116.1 GCF_004010105.1 Microbacterium sp. CPCC 204701 | reverse complement strand
CGGCGGCGTGATCATGCAGTACGCGCTCGATCACCCGGTGCTGAGCCTCACGCTGCAGGCGCCGGTCTCGCCGTACGGATTCGGCGGGACCCGGCGCGACGGCACGCGCCTGACCGACGACGACGCCGGGTGCGGCGGTGGCGGCGCCAATCCCGACTTCGTGCAGCGCCTGGCCGACCACGACACGTCGGCCGACGCGCCGACCTCGCCGCGCAGCGTCTTCCGCTCCGGCTATGTCGCAGCCGGCTACGAGACCGACCACGAGGACGTCTGGGTCGAGTCGATGCTGACCACCTCGACCGCCACCGGCAACTACCCCGGAGACTCCGCCACCAGCCAGAGCTGGCCGGGCTTCGGAGCCGGCGCGGTGGGGGTGCTCAACACCATGACGCCCGGCCACTTCGATGTGTCGGGCATCGTGGATCTCGCCCACAAACCCCCGATCCTGTGGATCCGCGGCACGACCGACGCCATCGTGTCCGACTCGTCCTTCTACGACCTGAACAACCTCGGCAGGCTCGGAGTCATCCCGGGCTGGCCGGGCGACGACGTCGCGCCGCCGCAGGAGATGGTGTCGCAGACGCGCGATGTGCTCGCGCGCTACGCCGATGCGGGCGGTGAGGTGCGCGAGCTCGCGCTCGAGGGCGCGGGTCATTCGCCGCATCTGGAGCGCCCGGTCGAGTTCCGTCATGCGCTGCTCGAGGCGATCGGCTACGTCGGGCACCCGCAGGATCCGTCACCGCCGACCGAGGCGATCATCCTCCGCTCCTCCGACTGACGCTTCGACGGGCTCAGCGACCGGGAGCGGCTCGGCGACCGAACCGGCCGCGGCGCCGGGTCGCGGCATCCGTAGACTCGTCGCATGAGTGCTTCCGGCGGCGGCAAGGCGATCATCGCGGCGTTTCTCGCGAACCTGGGCATCGCGATCGCGAAGTTCATCGCCTGGTTCCTCTCGGGTTCGGCGTCGATGCTCGCAGAGGCCATCCACTCGGTCGCCGACTCCGGCAATCAGCTGCTCCTCCTCCTCGGCGGCCGCCGCGCCAAGCGTGCGGCCGACCGCGAGCATCCCTTCGGCTACGGCCGCGAGCGGTACGTGTACGCATTCGTCGTGTCGATCATCCTGTTCTCGGTCGGCGGCCTGTTCTCGATCTACGAGGGCATCGACAAGCTGACCCACCCCCACGAGCTCGAGAACGTCTGGATCCCCATCGGCGTGCTCGTGATCGCCATCGTCCTCGAGTCGTTCTCGCTGCGCACCGCGATCCGCGAGAGCAACCACGTGCGTGCGAAGGGGCAGTCGTGGGTGTCGTTCGTCCGGCACGCGAAGGCGCCCGAGCTGCCGGTGGTGCTCCTCGAAGACATCGCCGCGCTCGTCGGCCTGGTGTTCGCACTCGTCGCCGTCAGCCTCACCGCCATCACGCACAACCCGCTCTTCGACGCGATCGGCACGCTCATGATCGGCACGCTGCTGATCCTCGTCGCAGTCACCCTCGGCATCGAGACGAAGAGCCTGCTCGTCGGAGAAGGAGCGACGGATGCCGATCACCGACGCATCGTCGACGCCATCGAGAACGGACCCGAGGTCGAGAAGCTCATCCACATGAAGACGCTGTACCTGGGCCCGGACGAGCTCCTCGTCGCCGCCAAGCTCGGGTTCGCCTCGGACTCGCCGCTGGTGAACGTCGCCGCCGACATCGACCGCATCGAGGCGCGGGTGCGCGCGGCAGTGCCGACCGCGCGCGTGATCTACCTCGAGCCCGACGTCTACCGCCCCGGCGCCGACCGGACTCCCCCGACGGAGGAGTTCGTCATCAAGTCCGCCGACTGACCGTGCCGCGAGCGAGAAGCGCATGGAGTCGAGAAGCGCATGGAGTACTGCCTGTTCACAGAGCCGCAGCGCGGCGCCACGTATGACGACCAGCTCGCCTTCGCACAGACCGGCGAGCTGCTCGGCTTCGACGGCTTCTTCCGGTCGGACCACTACCTGCACATGGGAGGCGACGACGGCCTGCCGGGGCCGACCGACGCGTGGACGACTCTCGCGGGGCTTGCGCGCGAGACCTCGCGCATCCGCCTCGGCACTCTCGTCTCGTCGGTCACCTACCGCGTCCCCGGACTCCTCGCGATCCAGGTCGCCCAGGTCGACGCGATGTCGGGCGGCCGAGTCGAGCTCGGGCTCGGCACCGGGTGGTTCGAGCGCGAGCACCAGGCCTACGGCATCCCGTTCCCCGCGAAGCGGTTCGACCTGCTGGAGGAGCAGCTCGAGCTCATCGCCGGGCTGTGGTCGACCCCGGTCGGCACGACCTACAGCTTCACGGGCGAGCACTACCGGCTGACGGATGCCCCGGCCCTCCCCAAGCCGGTCCAGTCGCGGCTGCCGGTGATCGTGGGCGGCACCGGGCCGAAGCGCACGCCCGAGCTCGCGGCGAGGTTCGCGTCCGAGTTCAACATCGGCTTCCAGCCGGAGCACGTGATCGCCGAGAAGTTCGCGGGCGTGCGTGCGGCGTGCGAACGCATCGGCCGCGATCCCGAGTCGATCAGGCTGTCGGTCGCGCTGCCGACGCTGGCCGGGGCATCCGCCTCGGAACTCGACCGCCGCGCCGCGAACATCGGGCGCACCGTGTCAGAGCTGCGAGGCGACACGAACATCGTGGGCGACCGCGACGAGGTCGTCGCGAAGGTCGAGCGGCTCGTCGGCCTCGGCGCGCAGCGCGTGTACTTCCAGCTCATGGATCTGCAGGACCTCACCCACGTCGAGTACCTGGGCCGCGAGGTGCTCCCGCACTTGCCCCGATGATCAGACGGGGAGCCGGTACGACGGCAGCCCCCGTCGGCGGATGAGCCACTCTGCGAACACCAGGTTCGGGAGCCACGCGAGGAACGGCACCACGGCGT
This sequence comes from Microbacterium sp. CPCC 204701, assembly GCF_004010105.1. Lineage (GTDB taxonomy): Bacteria > Actinomycetota > Actinomycetes > Actinomycetales > Microbacteriaceae > Microbacterium. The sequence continues at coordinate 5,162 of NZ_RRYE01000116.1, read as the reverse complement.
ACGCGTTGTCGAAGTCGGGCGTCTGCCCGAACAGCAGCGGTGCGAACACCAGCAGCGGCAGCCAGATCCGCAGGGTCACCGCCGAGTACGTGAGCGCGTAGTTGCGGATCATCCAGGCCTGGTGACTGCGCACCTCGCCGCGCCGGATCGCGCGGTACGCACGCCACCCGGTGACGAGCCACAGCACGGCGAGCGCTGTGAATCCGAAGAAGCCGACATAGCCTGCCGAGCTCGTCGGCGCGATCACGAGGCCGGCGAGACCGCCGACGGCGACCCCTGCCAGGTACACGCGGCCGGCCCATCGGTGCACACGGGGCGCGCGGGCGCGCAGCCCCTTCCAGAACTGCAGCGCGCCCAGCGCGAGCGCGACCGCACCGCCCGCGATATGAGCGTAGAGCGCGGCCTGCACGAACGGCGGCTTGTCGACGTAGTCGCCGGCGAGGCCGGGGCTGCCGGCGAGTGTCTCGAGCGACGCGGTGAAGTAGGGCACCGCGGCATACGCCGCGACGGCCAGCGCGGTGAGCAGGACGAAGATCCAGCCGATGCGGGAGCGGATGCCGCGCGGCCGCGTCCCGGCAGGGGCGGTGCGGACGGGTTCGATGAGGCGGGTCACGCGAGTCACGCTAGGCCCGCCGCGCACCGCCGAGCATGGTGCAGACCCCCGCATCGCCCGCGGCTGTCCCCCGGGCGCGGGTCAGCGGCGTGCTTCGAAGAAGTCCTTCAAGAGAGTGGATGCCTCGGCCTCGCGCACGCCCGAGACGACCTCGGCGCGATGGGGCAGGCGCCGGTCGCGCACGACGTCGTACACCGAACCTGCGGCACCCGCTTTGTCGTCCCACGCGCCGAAGACGACCCGCGAGATGCGCGACTGCAGCACGGCGCCCGCGCACATGACGCACGGCTCGAGGGTCACCACGAGCGTGCAGCCCTCGAGATTCCACGAGCCGATCGCGGCCGCTGCCTCGCGGAGCGCGACGACCTCGGCGTGCGCGGTCGGGTCGTGCGTGACCTCGCGCAGGTTCCGACCTTCGCCGAGCACCGTGCCCGAGGCATCCGTCACGACCGCGCCGACCGGCACGTCGCCCGCGGCCCCCGCGGCAGCCGCCAGCGCCAGCGCCCGCTCCATCGCCGCCACATCGGCCGGGTCGAGGTTCACAGCACGAGGCTATCCTGACACCCGGCCGCAGCCCCGTTCTGTGAGGCGCCCCCGTGAACGGCCGGTCGCCTTCGCGCGGGGAGAAGGGCGAGACGGGCACTACCCTTGGGCGTATGCGCCTGCACGTCGCCGATCACCCCCTCATCACCCACAAGCTCACGGTGCTGCGCGACCAGCGCACGTCGTCGCCGGTCTTCCGGCAGCTGACCGAAGAGCTCGTGACGCTCCTCGCCTACGAGGCGACGCGCAACGTGCGGGTCTCGCCGGTCGAGATCCAGACGCCCGTGACCACGACCACCGGAGTCAAGATCGGCGAGCCGCGTCCCATCGTCGTGCCGATCCTGCGGGCAGGGCTCGGCATGCTCGAGGGCATGGTCAAGCTCATCCCGACCGCCGAGGTCGGATTCCTGGGCATGGTGCGCAACGAAGAGACGCTCGAGCCGTCGACCTACGCCGAGCGCCTCCCCGACGACCTCAGCGACCGCCAGTGCTTCGTGCTCGACCCGATGCTCGCGACCGGCGGGTCGCTCGGCGCGGCGATCGAGTTCCTGTTCCGCCGCGGCGCGCAGGACGTCACCGCGATCTGCCTGCTCGGCGCACCCGAGGGCGTCGCCGCGATCGAGAAGCAGGTGGACGGCCGCGACGTCACGCTCGTGCTCGGTGCGCTCGATGAGCGCCTCAACGAGAAGGGCTACATCGTGCCGGGGCTGGGCGATGCCGGCGACCGCCTCTACGGGACGGTCTGACGCCGACGGCGACCACGCCGCGTCCGAGGGACTCAGGCGCGACACCCGCCCCTCGCCGAACGGATGCCGCGCCCGCGTCCCTCGGACGCGCTGTCAGGCTACGAGTCGGCGTCTGCACACCACACGGGGTTGACATGCCCGGTGCGGTTGTCTAGGGCGCCCGCTCAATCGCCGAGCGGCGGACCCTGAGGGTTGCGGCGACCCGTCTCCTGCTCCCAGAACTCGAGCTGCTGCGTCAGCGCCTTGGCCAGCTCGAACACCTGCTCGGGCGGGATGCGGATGCGGCTCACCACGCGCGCCGGCACGACCGTGTGACGCTGCCCGGTCTCGGCGTCGACCTCTTCGCGCGGCGGCTGCGCGAGCGTGAGGAAGTCCATCACGAACACGGTCGGCGTGTGCCACACGTTCGCGAAGTCCGCGTAGGAGCCTCCGATGAGCTCGGGCGGAAGGTCGATCTCGAACTGGCGCGGTGCCTCTTCGGCCATGGTGCCTCCTGTCCGGGCGCGGAGCCCGTACCTGCACGCGGTCGTGCGGTTGCCGGCGTGCGGCCGGCGCACGTCGTGCGAGGGGTGTCGGCGCGAGTCTACGCGGCGGCCCTCGCGTGCGTCTGCGCGCGTCAGCGACCGACGAGCCGCGCGAAGCCGCTCAGCCGTGCGACGCCTTCGGGAGTGTGGGGCAGGTCGTCGAGCAGCCCGGGCGAGTAGACGACGTATGCGGTGTGCATGGCACGCGAGATCGCGACGTTGAGCCGATTGCGCAGCAGCAGGAACTCCAGGCCCCGAGGGGCGTCGCGTCCGCTCGACGCGGCCAGCGACACGATCGCGACCGCGGCCTCTTTGCCCTGGAACTTGTCGACCGTGCCGACGGGCACGTCGGCGAATCCTGCGGCCGCGAGGGCGGCCTCGACTGCCACCTGCTGCGCGTTGTAGGGCGTGACGACGATGAGGTCGCTCTGCTCGAGAGGGCGGGCCGGCCGAAGCGCTACCCCACCGTCGGCATCGACTGCCACGTCGGTCCACTCCCGCCCGATCAGGTCGGTGACCAGCCGCGCCACCTCGGCCGCCTCTTCGAGGGACTGCGTGGCGTTCCCGTGGTGCCGGAGCGCGAGGGGCACGAGTCCGGGACGGATGCCGTCGATCCGGCGCAGCCCCGTCGACGCGTGCGCCTCGAGCTCGCCTCGGTACGACAGCTCCGACACGGGCGCGGCGACCTCCGGCCGCATGCGCCTGGTCTCGGCGAGGAAGTAGCCGTACTCGGGCGGAACGACGTCGGCGCCGTCCATGACCCACCCGAGTGCGGAGGTGTCGACGGGCGCGGGGTGGGTGCCCTGGCTCACCTGGGGCAGCTGCTGCGGGTCGCCGAGCAGCAGCAGCCGCGATGCGGCGAGCGACACGGCGATCGTCGAGGCGAGCGAGAACTGCCCGGCCTCGTCGACGACGAGGAGGTCGAGGCTCCCGCGCGGCACGCGCCCCTCGTGACTGAAGTCCCACGCGGTGCCGCCGAGGACATATCCGGATGCCTCGTGCTGAGCGGTGAAGGCGGCGACGCCGTTCTTGGGGAGCACGGTGAATGAATGCGTCGCCGACGCGTCTTTCGGGGCTTTGCCGACCTGGGCCGCCGGAACGCCGGCCGCGATGACCCGGTCGAGCAGGTGCTCCACGGTGGCATGGCCCTGCGCGACGACGCCGACCTTGTAGCCGTGCTCGCGCACCAGCCTCGCGATGACGTGGGACCCGACGTAGGTCTTGCCGGTGCCGGGGGGTCCTTGCACGGCGAGGTAGCTGCGGTCGAGGTCGGGTACGGCGCGCGCGATCGCGGCGACGAGGTCGCCGCCCGCGCCCTGCGGCAGCGAGGCGTCGCGCGCTTGCTGTGTTTCGACAGGCTCGACGATCGGTCGAAGCATGCGCGGGGCGCGACGGCACAGGATGTCGGTGGCCGGGTCGGCCGGCAACTGCGGGGCGGCGTCGATCACGGCATCCGCCCACGCGTCGATCGCGGCCTGCTGATTGCCGGCGCGCGGTGGTGCGGGCGGCGTGAGCGCGAGCGGCAGGTCTGCCCACGTGACACCGTCGACCGCGGTCTCTTCGACGATGGCCCCGTCGTCGAGCACCTCGAGCACCGTGACCGAGCGGTACGAGTGGATCCAGCGCGGCGACGCCTCGAACGGGTACGGCGCCGGCAGCTCGTACAGCGCGAAGGGGGTGGTGCCCTCGCTCAGCCGCGTGCCGGGGGCGAGCTCGCCGCGGAGCTCGATGACGCGCCGCTCGCCACCCCGGCCGCTGTCGGCGAAGTGCCAGTCCTCGCGGACGCGGCTGCGGGCGGGATCGATCACCGCGACGTCGCGGGTCTCTTCCCACAGCGACACGGGCTCGCGCAGCCGCAGGAAGTGCGTCGCCCAGAACGACTTCGCCTCGCGCGGGTAGTAGTCGATCGCCGCGGCGCCCAGCCGCAGCGCCCGTGCTTGGACCGAGTCGTCGGGATGCGCGAGCGCGAGCGAGTCGAGAAGGGTCGCCCGAGGCGACGGCTCGTAGGCCTGCTCGTCGGGCTCGGGATTGGGCGAGGGACGGAGGTCGGCCTCGCGCGCGCGGTCGACGAGCCAGTCGCGCAGCCGCAGTGTCGACACGCAGTCGTAGCGGTTGTAATCCGCGAGGTCGTCGAGGATGAGCTGGGCTCCGGCCGCGTCGCCGTCGTCGCGGATCGCGCGGGACTCGACGTAGCGGACGATCGAGTCGTCGCCCTTCTGCACGTCGCTGGTGCGCACCTGGTCGCCCATGTACAGCGGCTCGAGCTTCTTGATCGAGTACGAGCGGGATCCCACGCGCAGCGCGCGCCGGACGATCGGGTACAGGTCGACGAAGACGCCGTCGCGCAGCAGCCGGTCGACGTCGGTCTCGCGCACGCCGTGGCGCGCGGCCATCGCGAGGAGGTGCGTCGGCTCGTACGGCGCGTAGTGGTAGATGTGCATGCCCGGGAACTGCTGTCGGCGGAGGTTCACGATGTCGAGGAAGGTCTCGAGCGCGCGCTTCTCGTCGGCGAACGAATGCGCCCACAGGGCGGTGTACCGCTCCTGGCCGTCGACCCAGCCGAACAGGTAGTCGATGCCCCACTGGGTGGGCTCGCCCGGTGCGGGCGGCTCGGTGTGCAGCGGATCGCCTTCGAAGTCGAAGAAGAGGTCGCCGTGGTCGGGACGCGGCAGCGCGCCCAGGGCGGTGGGCGCCACCACCTCGTACACGGGGACCGGCGGCGCGTCGGCGGCCACC
>NZ_RRYE01000115.1 GCF_004010105.1 Microbacterium sp. CPCC 204701 | reverse complement strand
CGATGTTCGCCGGCTTCTATTTCTGGTGGCCGAAGTGGACGGGCAAGATGCTCAACGAGCGCCTGGGCTACGTGCACTTCTGGATGCTGTTCATCGGCTTCCACATGACCTTCCTCATCCAGCACTGGCTCGGCGTCGACGGCATGGTCCGTCGCTACGCGGACTACTCGGCAGCCGACGGCTGGACGTGGCAGAACCAGGTGTCGACGATCGGCGCGATCTTGCTCGGTGCGTCGATGATCCCGTTCCTGTTCAACGTGTGGATCACCTCGCGCAAGGCGCCGAAGGTGACCGTGAACGACCCGTGGGGCTACGGGGCGTCGCTCGAGTGGGCGACCTCCTGCCCCCCGCCGCGGCACAACTTCACGTCGATCCCGCGGATCCGCAGCGAGCGGCCCGCGTTCGACCTGAACCACCCCGAGGCCGGCATCCCCGTCGGCGTCGGCCCGGCGAAGGACGCGCCCGACGCCCCGGTTGCGGACGTCGCCGAGGGAGAGGTGAAGTAAGTGCGGACCAACACCCGACTCTGGTGGCTGCTGACGGCGTTCTTCCTGCTGGTGGGGCTGCTGTACACAGGCTGGAATCTGCTCGAGAACTGGGCGTCGGCGGTCGAAGCCAACCCCGATGGCAACGGATGGACCTACTTCACCGACTCCGTCGAGTGGGTCGGCACGGTCGCGCTGGTCTTCACGGCCCTCATGGGCGCCCTCATCGCGTTCTACGTCGGCAAGGTGCACAAGGCGCAGGGCGGCGAGCTTCCCGAAGACATCCTGACGGCAGACATCGACGACGGTGACCCCGAGCTCGGCGAGTTCAGCCCGTGGTCGTGGTGGCCGATCGTGCTGGCCTTTTCGGCCGCACTCGGCATGATCGGCCTCGCGGTCGGCGCCTGGCTCATGCCCATCGGCATCGCCGTGTTCGTGGTCGCGATCGTCGGCTGGGTCTACGAGTACTACCGCGGACACTTCGCCCGCTGAATACCTCTGCAATGCCGATCCGGCGCGCGCATGTGAGGCCGCTCTCCTGAGGGGCGCGTCTGTGCGCCTGCGCGCGGCCGCCGTCTCGGACGTCGGACCGCATCGCACGGCGAACCAGGACGCCGCATTCACGGCCTCGTGGGGCGCTGCCGTGGCCGACGGCGTGGGCGGGGGACCGGCCGGGGACCTGGCGTCCGCGGCTTTCATGCACCGCCTTGCAGCCGGACCTCTTGCAGGCGGTCACGCCGAGCAGCTCACCGACAGCATCCGCTCGGCCAACTGGGATCTCCGGCTGCACGTGCAGCGCGATCCCACGCTCCGCGGCATGGCGACGACGTTCACGGGCCTCTTCGTCTCGCGCGATGACGAGCTCCTTCTGGCGCACACCGGAGACTCGCGGGCGTACCTGCTCCGTGACGGCGTTCTGAGCCAGCAGAGCCGCGACGACTCGCTCGTGCAGGCTCTCGTCGACCAGGGTCTCGTCTCGGCGGAGGATGCGGCATTCCACCCGCGCCGCAACGTCATCACTGCGTCGCTCAGCGGAGCCGAGCACGACGACGCCACGATCGCCGCTCACAGCCACCGGCCCGGTGATCGATGGCTGCTGTGCAGCGACGGGCTGACTGACTATGTGCCCGAGGGCGACGTCCGCGCGATCCTGCTCGCCTCCGACGCCGTCGAGGAGGCAGCGGCGGCGTGCGTCGCGCTGGCCCTCGACGCCGGCACGCGCGACAACGTCACCGTCGTTGTGGCGGACGTGATCGCCGATGCCGATCCCGCCACTATGGCGACGGGCACGACCGCGTTCTACGGCGCAGCGGCCGAGCGGTTCATGGAAGGGCTGGACTCGGCCTAGGGGGCGCGTCGCTTCGACGGCGGGCAGCTCCGCTCAGCCGGTCACGGGCGCGTGCACGACCATCACCTGGGGGTCGAAGACGCGGGGGAGCGCTCCTTCGTCGTTCTCGGTGGGTTGGCCCTCGCGGACCCAGTACTCGTAGCCGCCGATCATCTCGCGGACCGGAAGGCCGAGCTTCGCGAACTCGAGGGCGCCCTTCACGCCGGCGTTGCACCCCGGGCTCCAGCAGTACACCACCACGGGCGTCCCTGGAAGGATCTCGCGCGGTGCACGCGCGGCGATCTCGCGGTACGGCATGTGGATCGCGCCTCTGATGCGCCCCTGCGCCCACGCCTCGTCGCCGCGGACGTCGACGAGCACGAAGTCGTCGCCGGCCTTCTGCGCGGCGTACACGTCAGACGCGTCCGTCTCGAGAGCGAGCTTGGCGGAGAAGTACGTCAATGCGTCCGTCATGCCACCAGGGTATGACCCACGGCACCGCGCGGCTCGCACGGGTGCAGACACGGGACGCCGGAATCCTGCCGTTCCGTCAGACCGGCGGCGGGAACGACGGATGCCCCGACACGATCCGTAGCGGTCGTGCCGGGGCATCCGGTGACGAGCGGAAGCGGTCTACCGACCGGACTCCTTCTCCTCGTCCTTCGCAGCGTCGGTGCCAGGCTCCGGTTCGGGGACGATCACGTTCGAGGGGCGCACTGCGGTCTCGGAGTTGCGCCCGTCGTCGATCGGGGTGTGGGGTGCGTCCGGCACGCCGGCGCGCTCGTGGGCCGCTTGAAGCTCGGCGCTCTCCTCGGTCGCGATGTGCTCCAGGGCGTGATGCTGGTGCGCCAGCGCCGCGTCGAGCTCGCCCTGCGTGACAGGCGTCAGCCGGTCCTCGAAGAACCACCGCGAGGCGACCGCGCGCACGTTCTGGTGCCACGGAATGCGGCCCTTCGCGTTCGGCCGGACGACCAGCGGTTCGTAGGTCTCGAAGTCGACCAGCCGGTAGCGGTCGTACTCGTCGACGGGCTGGTGCACCTCGATGTACTCGCCGCCGGGAAGACGAACGATGCGGCCCGACTCGTAGCCGTGGATCGCGATCTCGCGGTCCTTCTTCTGCAGGGCGAGGCAGATCCGCTTCGTGAGGAAGTAGGCGACGATCGGAGCCACGAACAGCAGCGCCTGGAGGGTGTGGATGACGCCCTCCATCGTGAGCCAGAAGTGAGTCGCGATGATGTCGGACGCTGCCGCCGCCCACAGCACCGCGTAGAAGGTGACACCCGCGGCGCCGATCGCCGTTCGGGTCGCCGCGTTGCGCGGACGCTGGGCGATGTGGTGCTCGCGCTTGTCGCCGGTGACCCACGCCTCGATGAAGGGGTAGATGAGCACGAGCACGATGAACAGGCCCAAGCCGGCGAGCGGCACCAGGATGTTCAGCGACCAGGTGCGGTCGAAGAGCACGAACTCCCAGCCGGGCGGGATGAGGCGCAGCGCACCGTCGGCGAAGCCGATGTACCAGTCGGGCTGCGTGCCTGCCGACACGGGCGACGGGTCGTACGGACCGTAGTTCCAGATCGGGTTGATCGTGAACAGCGACGCGATCAGGACGATGACGCCGAACGTGATGAACAGGAAGCCGCCCATCTTCGACATGTAGACCGGCATCATCGGATACCCGACCACGTTGCTGTTCGAGCGGGCAGGCCCGGCGAACTGCGTGTGCTTGTTGATCACCATCAGCATGAGGTGGAGCACGAGCAGCGCGACGAGGATCGCGGGCAGCAACAGGATGTGCAGCGCATACAGCCGGCCGACGATCGCGGTGCCGGGGAATTCGCCGCCGAAGAGCAGGAACGAGGTCCACGTGCCGACCAGCGGGATGCCCTTGACCATGCCGTCGATGATGCGCAGACCGTTGCCCGAAAGGACGTCGTCGGGCAGCGAATAGCCCGTGAATCCCTCGCCCAACGCGATGATGAACATCACGAAGCCGATGACCCAGTTCAGCTCCCGCGGCTTGCGGAACGCGCCCGTGAAGAACACGCGAAGCATGTGCACGCCGATCCCGGCGACGAACACCAGCGCGGCCCAGTGGTGGATCTGGCGCACCAGGAGCCCGCCGCGCAGGTCGAACGAGATCTCGAGGGTCGAGGCCATCGCCGCCGACATCTCGATGCCGCGCATCGGAAGGAACGCACCGTTGTAGTGGGTCTCGACCATCGATGCCTGAAAGAAGAACGTCAGGAAGGTTCCCGACAGAAGCACGACGACGAACGCCCACAGGGCGATCTCACCGAGCATGAACGACCAGTGATCGGGGAAGATCTTGCGCCCCAGCTCCTTCACGAAGCCTGAGAGGCTGGTGCGCTCGTCGATGTAGTTGGCCGTGGCGCCGATGAAACGGCCGCCCAGCGGCTTGTCACGTGCGGGAAGCGGCCCGGGCGAGACGGCCGGCTCCCGAGTGACGTCCTCGGTGGGGTGAGTGGCGGTACTCAATGACGCTCCCAGAAGCTCGGGCCGACGGGTTCGGTGAAGTCGCTGCGCGCGACCAGATAGCCCTCGTCGTCAACGGTGATGGGCAGCTGCGGCAGCGCACGGGCGGCCGGGCCGAAGATGACCTTGGCGTGATCGGTCACGTCGAACTGCGACTGGTGACACGGGCACAGCAGGTGGTGGGTCTGCTGCTCGTAGAGCGCGACCGGGCAGCCGACGTGGGTGCAGACCTTCGAGTAGGCGACGATCCCGTTGTAGGACCATTCCTTGCGCTCCTCGGACTCCACGAGCTGCTCAGGGAGCAGCCGGACGAGGAGCACGATCGCCTTCGCCTTCTCTTCGAGGTATCCGTCGCTGTGCGACAGCTCGGCGAGCGCCTCGGGAATCACGTGCACGGCGGAGCCGAGCGTGAGGTCCGCCGCGCGGATCGGCTCTCCGGTCGGGTCATGCGCCAAGCGCATCCCCTCTGCCCACATGGTGTGCTCGAGGAGCGCCACTGGATCGCCGGCTTCGGGGTGCTCCGGCGAGCTGAACGGCGCGAGGCCGCGGAAGAGCACGATGCCGGGAGCGACTGATGCGACGAGGGCGGCGATCATCGAGTTGCGGATCATGACGCGGCGTCCGAAGCCGGACTCCTCGTTCGCGTCGGAGAAGGCCTTGATCGCCGCCTCGCGGGTCGCGTCGCGCCCGCGCGTGGCGTGGCGGGGCTCGATGAACTCCGTGTCGGACACGACGGCCTTCGACCAGTGGATCGTGGCGATGCCGATCGCCAGCAGTGCGAACGCGATGCCCAGGCCGATGAAGAGGTTGTTGGCGCGGATGTCGACGATCCGGCCGCTCTCGATCGGGAACAGGAAGTACGCGGCGATGGCCCAGATGCTGGCACCGACCGACAGATAGAAGAGTGTGTAGACCGTGCGCACGGCACGACGCATCGCGACCGGGTCCTTGTCGGTCATCCGCTCGCGGTGAGGGGGGAGCCCAGGGTTGCTCACCGGGTCGGTGACCGCGACGGCGAGCCCGGGGGAGGGCTTCCAGGAAGCCCTCTCGTGCTCGAGCGGGTCGTCCTCGTGGGCCATGCTGCTCCTCGTCAGTGTTGCGTCTTGCGAATGTCGATCAGTTGGACTTCGCCGTGATCCACACGGTGATGGCGATCAGGGAGCCGATGCCGAAGATCCAGATGAAGAGGCCCTCGGAGACGGGGCCGAGCGAACCGAGCGAGAACCCGCCCGCCGACTGGTTGTCCTGCAGGAACAGCAGGTACGTGATGATGTCGCGCTTCTCTTCGGTGGTCAGCGTCATGTCGTTGAACACCGGCATGTTCTGCGGGCCCGTCACCATCGCCGCGTACATGTTGAGCGGGGTGGTGGTGTGCAGTGCGGGGGCGTACTTGCCCTCGGTGAGCGCGCCGCCGGCGCCGGCGACGTTGTGGCACATGGCGCAGTTGATGCGGAAGAGCTCACCGCCCTCCGACGCGGAGCCCTCGCCGTCGAGCACCTCTTCGTCGGGGAAGGAGGGTCCCGGGGCGATCGACTGGATGTACGCGCCGATCGCGGCGATCTGCTCGTCGGTGAACTGCACCGGCTTCTGCGGAGCCTGCGGGCCCTGCATCTGGAGCGGCATGCGGCCCGTGCTCATCTGGAAGTGGACGGCGAGCTCGCCGACCCCGTACAGCGACGGTCCGTCGTCGGTGCCCTGGACGTCGAGTCCGTGACACGTGGCGCAGTTCGCCTGGAACAGCTTCTCGCCATCCTCGACGGTGAGCGCGGCGGCGGCGGTCTCAGGAGTGGTGGCCGCCATCGCAGCGGACGCGCCGGCGTAGGCGCCGCCGGTGATCAGCAGGCCGACGCCGATGAGGGCAGCGGCCGCCCAGGGGCTGCGGCGGCCTTTCGAGCGGCGCGGGGTCTCTCGTGCCATGTCTGGGTTCAGCTCCGCTCTCACTTCAAGAAATAGATGACGGCGAACAGGGCGATCCAGACGACGTCGACGAAGTGCCAGTAGTACGACACGACGATCGAAGACGTCATCTCTTTGCGCCCGAAGTTCTTGACGGCGTAGGCGCGACCGATCACCAGCAGGAAGGCGATGAGGCCACCGGTGACGTGCAGGGCGTGGAAGCCCGTCGTCAGGTAGAAGGCCGACGCGTAGGCGTTGGCGTCGATGGGCATGCCCTCGGCGACGAGCTGGGCGTACTCCCACACTTGGCCCGACACGAAGATCGCGCCGAGCGCGAAGGTCAGCCAGAACCACTCGACCATGCCCCACCGCTGCCAGAAGGAGTTCTGCTTGACGGGGTACGGCTGGAACCGCTCGGCGGCGAACACACCCATCTGGCACGTGACCGACGAGAGCACCAGGATGATCGTGTTCACGAGGGCGTACGGGACGTTCAGCAGCTGCGTCTCTTCGGCCCAGAGATCGGGCGAGGTGCTGCGCAGGGTGAAGTAGATCGCGAACAGGCCCGCGAAGAACATCACCTCGCTGCCGAGCCACACGATGGTGCCGACAGCGACCGGATCCGGCCGCTTGACGGACCGCATGGCCTGGGAGTAGGTCGCTGTGGAGGTCGTCACGCTTCCCATTATGGCCGATTCGGGGCCCCGATTTTCGCATCGGCGGGCACCCGATCGCGGGGACCTGAACTTAGGATGACCTAAGAGAACGCCGCGAGTCCGCCGTGAACACGAGGTGACGACCGGGAATCGCGCCGAATGGACCCCGTGTCACGAATCCGTTTCGATTCGCGCGCGCGGCTAGGCTTGTCAGCCATGGCGGAGCTGTACACCTGGCCGGGCATCCTCACGACGCTGCTGGAGCGACGCGATCTCAGCGTCTCGGAGTCGACGTGGGCGATGCGGCAGATCATGTCGGGTGCCGCGACGCCTTCCCAGCTGTCGGGATTCCTGGTGGCGCTGCGGGCCAAGGGCGAGACGGTCGACGAGATCGTCGGCTTCCGCGACGCGATCCTCGAAGCGGCTCTTCCGCTGCCCGTGGACCCCGGGGTCCTCGACATCGTGGGCACCGGCGGCGACCGCTTCGGCACGGTCAACGTCTCGACGATGGCGGCGCTGGTGGCCGCGGCATCCGGGATCCCCGTCGTCAAGCACGGCAACCGCGCCGCCAGCTCGTCGTCGGGCTCGTCGGATGTGCTCGGGGCGCTGGGTGTGGATCTCGCGCTCTCGCCCGAGGCGGTGGCCGAGACACTGTCGCGGGCGGGGATCACGTTCGCATTCGCCGCCGCGTTCCACCCCGGGTTCAAGCACGCCGCCGCGTCGCGCAGCGAGCTCGGCGTGCCGACCGTCTTCAACTTCCTCGGGCCGCTGGTCAACCCCGCGCGCGCCGAGGCGAACGCCGTCGGCGTGGCCCAGTTGGACCGGGTGCCGCTCATCACCGGCGTGTTCCGCACGCGCGGCGCGACGGCGCTCGTGTTCCGGGGGGATGACGGCCTCGACGAGCTGACGACGACGGGCCACAGCCGCGTGTGGGAGATCAGCCTCGGCGACATCCACGAGCACGACCTCGACCCGCGTGACCTCGGCATCCCGCTGGCCGACATCGGCGATCTGCTCGGCGGCGAGCCCGCCCACAACGCGGCGGTCGTGCGGCGGGTGCTGGGCGGTGAGGAGGGGCCGGTGCGCGACATCGTGCTCCTGAACGCCGCAGCGGGGATCGTCGCGTACCGGCTGTTCCGCGACGCGGGCCAGGCGCAGCGCCCGATCCTGGAGCGGCTGGCCGAGGCGCGCGACGCCGCC
>NZ_RRYE01000114.1 GCF_004010105.1 Microbacterium sp. CPCC 204701 | reverse complement strand
CGAAGGGCCGCGGGTCTCGCGGTGCAAGGGTGCCGGGCGGACGCCCGGCGTGATCCGATTACTCGGATTTCTCTTCGGCGGGGGCCTCGACGGCCTCCTCGGCCGCAGCCTCAGCGGCGGCGCCCTCCTCCTGCGACTCCGCGCCGGCCTCGGCGGCGGGGGTCTCGTCGGCCGGAGCCTCCTCGGCCGGAGCCTCCTCGGCCGGAGCCTCCTCGGCAGCCGCGGGCGCGGCATCCGTCTTGGCGGCAGCCTTCTTGGCGGACGGCTTCTTGTTCACGGGCTCGAGGACGAGCTCGATCACGGCCATCGGCGCGTTGTCGCCCTTGCGGTTGCCGACCTTCGTGATGCGGGTGTAGCCACCCTCACGGTCGGCGACCAGCGGCGCGATCTCGGTGAAGAGGATGTGCACGACTTCCTTGTCACCGATGACCGACAGCACCCGGCGACGGGCGTGCAGGTCGCCGCGCTTGGCGAACGTGATCAGACGCTCGGCGAGCGGACGAAGACGCTTGGCCTTCGTCTCGGTCGTCTTGATCGACTTGTGCGTGAACAGCGCGGCGGCCAGGTTCGCAAGCAGCAGGCGCTCGTGGGCGGGGCCGCCTCCGAGGCGGGGTCCCTTCGTGGGCTTGGGCATTTCTCAGTTACTCCAGTGGGAAGAAGTCGGTCGGGGGGACGGATGCCGCGGCCGCGGCATCCACCGGCTCAGACGGTCTCGTCGTCGTAGCCGCCGTAGAAGTGCGCGCCGTCGAACCCGGGGACGGAGTCCTTCAGCGACAGGCCGAGTGAGACGAGCTTGTCGCGCACCTCGTCGACCGACTTCTGACCGAAGTTGCGGATGTTCATGAGCTGCGTCTCCGAGAGGGCGACGAGTTCCGACACGGTGTTGATGCCCTCGCGCTTGAGGCAGTTGTATGAGCGGACCGACAGGTCGAGGTCCTCGATGGGCATCGACAGCTCGTTCGAGAGGACGGTCTCGACCGGCGCGGGACCGATCTCGATGCCCTCGGCCTCGACGTTGAGCTCACGGGCCAGGCCGAAGAGCTCGGTCAGCGTACGGCCGGCCGATGCGACAGCGTCGCGCGGGGCGATCGACGACTTGCTCTCGACATCCAGCACGAGCTTGTCGAAGTCGGTGCGCTCACCCGCACGCGTGGCCTCCACGCGGTACGAGACCTTGAGCACCGGCGAGTAGATCGAGTCGATCGGGATCTGACCGGCCTCGGCGTACTCGTTGCGGTTCTGCGTCGCCGACACGTAGCCGCGGCCACGCTCGATCGTGAGCTCGAGCTCGAACTTCGCGGTGTCGTTGAGGGTCGCGATGACCAGCTCGGGGTTGTGCACCTCGACACCGGCGGGCGCCGAGATGTCGGCGGCGGTGACCTCGCCGGCGCCGGTCTTGCGCAGGTAGGCGGTGATGGGCTCGTCGCGCTCGCTCGAGACGACGAGCTGCTTGATGTTGAGGATGATCTCGGTGACATCCTCCTTCACACCGGGGATGGTGCTGAACTCGTGGAGGACGCCGTCGATGCGGATCGACGTGACGGCCGCGCCGGGGATGGACGAGAGGAGGCTGCGACGCAGCGCGTTGCCGATCGTGTAGCCGAAGCCGGGCTCCAGCGGCTCGATGACGAAACGGCTGCGGAACTCCCCGACCTTCTCCTCGGTCAGAGTGGGACGCTGTGCGATGAGCACTATGTGTTCCTTTCGATCACGTGCCCGCTATATGACACGTGCGGTGAGTGAGGTGTTGAGTTTTACTCGAGGGATGCCTCGGCGGAAGCATCCGGAAACGAACGGTGGCCCTTCGACAGGCTGAGGGAATGGTCCCTGAGCCTGTCGAAGGGCGAGAGATCAGACGCGGCGGCGCTTGGGCGGACGGCAGCCGTTGTGTGCCTGGGGCGTCACGTCCTGGATCGAGCCCACCTCGAGGCCGGCGGCCTGCAGCGAGCGGATCGCGGTCTCGCGGCCCGAGCCCGGGCCCTTCACGAAGACGTCGACCTTCTTGACGCCGTGCTCCTGCGCCTGGCGGGCTGCGGACTCCGCGGCCATGCCGGCGGCGTACGGCGTCGACTTGCGCGAGCCCTTGAAGCCCACCCCGCCCGACGACGCCCAGCTGATGACGGCGCCCGACGGGTCGGTGATCGAGACGATCGTGTTGTTGAACGTCGACTTGATGTGGGCCTGGCCCAGCGCGATGTTCTTCTTCTCCTTGCGGCGCGGCTTGCGCGCGGCGGTCTTGGCCTGTGCCATGTGCGTGTTCTCCTAAACCTGGGGCCGCGCCTTAGCGCGCCTTCTTCTTGCCGGCGACGGTGCGCTTCGGGCCCTTGCGGGTGCGGGCGTTCGTCTTCGTGCGCTGACCGCGCACCGGAAGGCCGCGGCGGTGACGCAGACCCTCGTAGGAGCCGATCTCGACCTTGCGGCGGATGTCGGCGGCGACCTCACGACGGAGATCACCCTCGACCTTGTAGTTGCCTTCGATGTAGTCGCGGAGCGCGACGAGCTGGTCGTCGCTGAGGTCCTTGACGCGGACGTTCTCGTCGATCTCCGTCGCCTTGAGGATCTCGTTCGAACGGGTACGGCCAACGCCGTAGATGTAGGTAAGGGCGATCACCACGCGCTTGTCGCGCGGGATGTCGACGCCGGCAAGACGTGCCATGCGGCTCTCCTAGGAGTGAGTGGAGGTGTGGAGCAGCATCGGTGCCCGGGCCTCCGCCCCGAGGTGTCCCCTCCGGAGAGGTTCTGATGCTGCCTGTGTGTATTGAGTTGTGAGTTCGCGGGCCGCGCGGCGCGCGGTATCCGTTCAGCCCTGGCGCTGCTTGTGACGCGGGTTCGACTTGCAGATGACCATGACGCGACCGTGGCGGCGGATGACCTTGCAGTGGTCGCAGATGGGCTTGACGGAGGGGTTGACCTTCATGATGTTTCCTCTTCGCTGTCTTCGCCGGGCGCGCTTCGCTCGCTGAGCTCTTGTCGAAGCGCGGGGCGTTACTTCTCGACCGGGCTAGCGGTAGCGGTAGACGATGCGGCCGCGGGTGAGGTCGTAGGGCGAGAGCTCCACGACGACGCGGTCCTCGGGGATGATGCGGATGTAGTTCTGCCGCATCTTGCCCGAGATCGTGGCGAGCACCTTGTGTCCGTTGGTGAGCTCAACGCGGAACATCGCGTTGGGCAGTGCCTCCGACACGACGCCCTCGATCTCGATGACACCGTCTTTCTTCGCCATACGCTCGCTTACAGTTGTGCTGACCGGTCGGTCTGCGGTGGATGGGGTTCGGTGCTGTGACACGCCAATGAAGGCGCAACGCACCAAAGATCAAGCATACGTGATATCGGATGCCTCGGCAAATGCTCGCCGCGCGCTTCGCGATGCCGGGCGCCGCGGCATCCGTCGGCTACTCGAAGAGCGTGGCGAGCCGGCCCGGCTCGGGCAGCTGGCTGTTCGAGATGACCTCGCCGTTGACCGCGACCGTCGGTGTGCCGATGCCCTGCGAGCCGGGTTGCACGGGCGTCTCGTCGGTCATGGCCGTGACGTAGCCGGCGTAGGTGCCGTCGTTGACGCACGACTCGATACCGGTCACCCCGACGCCCGCCGCGACTTCGAGGATCTCGCCGTTCGACAGCCCGCGCGTGCCCTCCTGGGGCTGGTTCGCGAACATCGCCTGCAGGAACGGAAGCGACGCCTCGGCGTCCTCCGTCGCGACGCAGTACGCGGCGTTCGCGGCACGCGTCGAGAACTGCGTGCCCTGCGACTGCCTGTCGAGGATGGAGATCGGGTGGATGCCGAGCGTGATGGTGCCGTCGTCGACCAGGGACTCGATCTCGGCCCCGTACAGCTGCTCGAATTGGTTGCAGATGGGGCACATGAAGTCGATGTACGTGTCGAGGCGGCCCTCGCCGTCGCCCACGAGGATCGCGCCCGTCTCGCCGTCGATGTTCGACGCCGAAGGCGTAGACACATCGGTCGGCAGCGGCTTCGGCGCGGCGGAGTTGTTCAGCGTCACGACGAGCACCACGACGAGCACGAGCGCCACCGCGACGCCGGCGGTGACCCAGATCGCGAACCAGTTGACCTTGCGCGCACCCTGTGCCATCTCGCGCCTCCTCAGGCGATCTCGCGCGGCGTCACGCCGAACGGCGCAAGGCCCGCGGCTCCGCCGTCGGGCGCCGTGAGCACCCAGATTCCGTCTTCGTGCACGGCCACGCTGTGCTCCCAGTGGGATCCGGCGGTGCCGTCGATCGTCGACACGGTCCAGCCGTCGTCCTCGACGAAGGTGGCCTGGTCGCCGATCACGACCATCGGCTCGATCGCCAGCACCAGACCGGGGCGCACCTCGGGGCCGGGGTCGGCCACGCGATAGTTGAACACCGACGGCGACTCGTGCATCTTGCGGCCGATGCCGTGGCCGACGTACTCGCGCAGGATGCCGTAGGCGCCGCTTTCGGGCGAGTTCGCCTCGATGTGCTCCTGGACGGCGGCGCCGATCTCGCCGAGGTGCTTCGCAGTGGCGAGCGCGGCGATGCCGGCCCACAGCGACCCCTCGGTGACCTGCGACAGCCGCCGGCGCTCGGCGACGACATCCGGGCGGGCCTCGTCGGGCACGACGAAGGTGAACGCTGAGTCCCCGTTCCAGCCCTTGTACTCCGCGCCGGCGTCGATCGAGACGATGTCACCGGGAGCGAGGGCGCGGTCGCCGGGGATGCCGTGCACGACCTGCTCGTTGACCGAGGCGCAGATGGTGTGGCGGTACCCGCGCACCATCTGGAAGTTCGACTTGGCGCCGCGGGCGGTGATGACCTCGGATGCGGCGGCGTCGAGCTCGGCTGTGGTCACTCCCGGCGCGATCAGCTTGCGGGCGGCGCCGAGTGCGGCCGCCGTGATCAGACCGGGCTCGATCATCGCCCGCAGCTGCGCAGGCGACTTGTAGATGGATCGGCGGAGCGCCATGGTCACGCCGCGGCACCGCGGCCGAGACCGCGGGCCTCGAGCGCCGCCACGATGCGACCGGTGATCTCGTCGAGCGACCCCACGCCGTCGATGCGCTCGACGACGTCGCGGGCACGGTAGATGTCGAGGATCGGGGCCGTCTCGCGCTCGTAGATCGCCAGGCGGTTCGCGATGCCCTCTTCGGTGTCGTCGCTGCGCCCCTGCTCTGCGGCACGACGCGACAGCCGCGCGATGCTCTCGTCACGCGGGACCTCGAGCTCGATGACCGAGTCGATGGCCTCGCCGCGGCCCTCGAGGAACTCGTCGAGGTGCATCACCTGGGCGACGTTGCGCGGATACCCGTCGAGCAGGAACCCGCTCGCCGCATCCGGCTGTGACAGTCGCTCGCGCACGACGGCGCTCGTCAGCTCGTCCGGGACCAGGTCGCCGGCCTCGATGATCGCCTTGACCTGCTCCCCGAGGGGCGTGCCGGCCGCGACAGCACCGCGGAACACGTCACCGGTCGAGACGGCGGGGATGCCGAAGGTTTCGGCGATACGCACGCCCTGGGTGCCCTTGCCCGAGCCCTGCGGCCCGACGATCAGAAGGCGGGTCATCGCAGCAGCCCCTCGTAGTGGCGCTGCTGCAGCTGGGCGTCGATCTGCTTGACGGTCTCGAGGCCCACGCCGACGATGATGAGGATCGAGGCGCCGCCGAACGGGAAGTTCTGGTTCGCGCCGACCGTCGCCAGCGCGATGAGCGGAAGCAGTGCGATGAGACCCAGGTAGAGCGAGCCCGGCAGCGTGATGCGCGTGAGCACGTAGTCGAGGTACTCGGCCGTCGGACGACCCGCACGGATGCCGGGGATGAAGCCGCCGTACTTCTTCATGTTGTCGGCGACCTCGACGGGGTTGAACGTGATCGCGACGTAGAAGTAGGTGAATCCGACGATCAGCAGGAAGTACACCGCCATGTAGATGGGGTGATCGCCGTTCGTGAAGTACGTCTGGATCCAGGCGACCCAGCCGGGGATCTCGTTGTCGGCGTTCGGCTGCATGTTGAACTGGGCGATGAGTGCCGGGATGTACAGCAGCGACGACGCGAAGATGACGGGCACGACGCCGGCCATGTTGACCTTGATCGGGATGTACGTATTCGTCCCGCCGTACGTGCGGCGGCCGACCATGCGCTTGGCGTACTGCACCGGGACGCGGCGCTGCGACTGCTCGACGAAGACCACGAGCGCCACGACGACGATGCCGACGGCCAGCACCAGGAGGAAAACCTCGAAGCCGCGCGCCTGCGCGATCGCCCACAGCGAGGCGGGGAACGTCGCCGCGATCGACGTGAAGATCAGCAGCGACATGCCGTTTCCGATGCCGCGCTCGGTGACCAGCTCGGCGAACCACATGATGAGGCCCGTGCCGGCGGTCATGGTGATGATCATGAGGAGCTGCGCCCACCACACGTCGTTGGTGAGCAGCTGCTCGCACTCGGGGATGCCGGTCGTGCCGAACAGCTGCCCGCTGCGTGCGACGGTGACCAGCGTCGTGGACTGGAGGAGCGCCAGCGCGATGGTGAGGTAGCGCGTGTACTGCGTCAGCTTTCCCTGGCCCGACTGACCCTCCTTGTAAAGGGTCTCGAAGTGCGGGATGACCACGCGCAGCAGCTGCACGATGATCGTCGCGGTGATGTACGGCATGACGCCCAGCGCGAAGATCGACAGCTGCAGCAGCGCGCCGCCCGAGAACAGGTTGACCAGCGAGAGCAGACCTTCGGTGCCGGCGGAGTCACGCAGACACGACTGCACGTTCGGGAAGTCGACGAACGGCGCCGGAATGTGCGCGCCGAAGCGGTACAGGGCGATGATCGCCAGAGTGAATGCGATCTTCCGCCGAAGGTCGGGTGTGCGGAAGACCCGCGCGATGGCGCTGAACAAGAGGTTTCCTCCAGTGGGGATGCCGGCAGGCCCGGCGACATGCCGACGTCCAGGGTAACCCAGTGGGGGCCGGAGCAAGCTCCGACCCCCACTGTGAGTATTTACTTGACGCTGCCGCCCGCGGCGACGATCTTCTGCTCGGCGGATCCCGAGACCTTGTCGACCGCCACGTTGAGCTTCACCGAGATGTCGCCCGTGCCGAGCACCTTGACCTTCTCGTTCTTGCGCACCGCACCCTTGGCGACCAGGTCGCCGACGGTGACGTCGCCACCGGCCGGGTACAGCTCCGCGAGCTTGTCCAGGTTCACGACCTGGTATTCGACGCGGAACGGGTTTTTGAAGCCGCGGAGCTTCGGGGTGCGCATGTGCAGAGGCATCTGCCCACCCTCGAAGCCGACCTTGACCTGGTAGCGAGCCTTGGTGCCCTTCGTGCCACGGCCCGCGGTCTTGCCCTTCGAGGCCTCACCGCGACCCACGCGGGTCTTGGGGGTGTTCGAGCCCGGAACCGGACGCAGGTGGTGCACCTTGAGCACGCCGGGGCGCGCGGCAGGGGCATCCGCCTTCTTGGCCGGAGCCTTCTTGGCGGGAGCCTTCTCCGCCTTGTCGGCAGCCGCCTTGGCGGGAGCCTTCTTCTCAGCGGCAGCCTTGGGCGCAGCCGTCTTCTTGGCGGGGGCCTTCTTGGCCTCAGCCTCGACGGCCTCGTTCTTCTCGGCCTTCTCAGCCATCAGTCGATCTCCTCAACCTTGACGAGGTGCGCGACGGTCCGGACATAGCCGCGCGTCTGCGCGTCGTCGGGACGGACGACCGAGTCGCCGATCCGCTTCAGACCGAGCGAACGCAGCGTGTCGCGCTGGTTCTGCTTCTCGCTCACCTTGGACTTGACCTGCGTGACCTTCAGACGCGCAGCCATCAGACACCTGCCTTCGCAGCGGCCGCGGCCTCAGCCTCGGCACGGACGAGACGGGCGGGGGCGACCTGGTCGAACTCGAGACCACGGCGCGCGGCGACCGCACGGGGCTCCTCGAGCTGCTTCAGGGCCGCCACCGTCGCGTGGACGATGTTGATCGTGTTCGACGACCCGAGCGACTTCGACAGCACGTCGTGGATGCCGGCGCACTCGAGCACCGCACGCACCGGACCACCGGCGATGACACCGGTACCGGCGGCGGCGGGTCGAAGCAGCACCACACCGGCGGCCGCCTCACCCTGCACGGGGTGCGGGATCGTCGAGCCGACACGGGGGACGCGGAAGAAGTTGCGCTTGGCCTCTTCGACACCCTTCGAGATCGCCAGCGGCACCTCACGGGCCTTGCCGTAGCCGACGCCGACCACACCGTTGC
>NZ_RRYE01000113.1 GCF_004010105.1 Microbacterium sp. CPCC 204701 | reverse complement strand
ACCCGACGGCGCGCCGCTGCGCATTCGCCGCACGCGGTCCGGTGACGCGTGGGACCGCTCGCTGGCGGAGTCGTGCGCGGTCCCCGCACCCGCGGAGCCGGGGGCGCCTCGCGCGGTCTCGCTGGGCCTGCCCACGCTGCGCGTCGGCGTGTGAAGGCAGTCGGTCGTTGAGCGAGGAGCGCAGCGACGAGACGAGGCGCCCGGAGTCGTCCGTGGAGCTCGAGCGTTTCGTCTCGCCCCGCTCGCTCGACGACCGGAGCGAGGCCGATCCGGAGCCACGCCTGTGGGCGATCGTCGGGGCCACCGGAACCGGCAAGACAGCGCTGTCGCTCGACCTCGCCGAGACGCTCGCCGCGCGAGGTCGTCCAGCCGAGATCGTCAATGCCGACGCCATGCAGCTGTACCGCGGCATGGATATCGGCACTGCGAAGTTGCCGCCGGCCGAGCGGCGAGGCATCCGTCATCACCTCTTCGATGTGCTCGACGTCATCGAGGACGCGGCCGTCGCCTGGTATCAGGGGGCCGCGCGAACGGCGATCGCCGAGATCCACGCGCGGGGCGCGGATGCCGTCCTCGTGGGCGGCTCAGGACTGTACGTGTCGAGCGTGCTCTACGACTTCCGCTTCCCACCGCGCGACGAGGGCGTGCGGGCGCGCCTGGAGGAGGAACTCGACGCCGACGGTCCGGGGGCGCTCTTCGCCCGTGTTCGTGCGCTCGACCCGGCGACAGCCGATCGGATCGACCCGCGAAACGGCCGACGCATCGTGCGGGCGCTCGAGGTGCTCGAACTGGGGGAGCGGACCCACGGTGCGGCACTGCCGGAGGCACCCGCGCTGTGGCACGAGTCCACGGCGATCATCGGAGTGGCGATGCCGCGTGACGAGCTCGTCGGCCGCCTCGACGAGCGGGTCGACGCGATGTGGTGCGACGGGCTGATCGACGAGGTGCGGGCGCTCCGCGAGCGGGGCCTCGAGCGCGGCGTCACCGCGCGCCGCGCGATCGGCTATGCGCAGGCGCTCGCTCAGCTGTCCGGTGCGATGACCGCATCCGAGGCGATCTCCGAGACGAAGGCCCTGACGCGCCGCTACGCGCGCCGTCAGGTGTCGTGGTTCAAGCGGTACGAGGGCGTGCGGTGGGTGACGCCTGGGACGGCTGCGGTGTTCCTGGCAGACTCGACGGCATGACGATCGACATCCGGCCCTTCGACATCGGCGAGACCGAGGCCGTCGTGTCGCTCTGGCAGGCGACCGGTCTCACGCGTCCGTGGAACAACCCCTATCAGGACATCCGCCGCAAGCTGTCGGTGCAGCCGGAGCTGTTCCTGGTGGCGGTGGCCGACCGTGTGGTCGTGGGCTCGGTGATGGCGGGCTACGACGGGCACCGCGGCTGGCTGTACTACCTCGCGAGCGACCCGGCGCGGCGCGGAGAGGGCATCGGTCGCCGGCTCGTCGAGGAGGCGGAGGAGCGGCTCCTCGCGATGGGCTGCCCCAAGGTGCAGCTCATGGTCAGGCCCGACAGCAACGGCGCGCAGGGCTTCTATCGCGAGCTGGGTTACGAGCCGTTCGACACCTGGACGACCGGCAAGCGCCTCATCGCGGACTGATTCCCGGCGCGGATCCGGGTCCGTCTAGCTGTTCTTCGCCGTGAGTCGATCCCTCGTCCGTGTCCGACCCGGGGGGCACCGGCATGGTCCGGTCGTCGACGCGTCCCGCGAGGGAGAGCGCATCGAGAACCGCGCGCATGACGGCCTCCGCGTCGGCGACCCGCGTCGCTCCGACGTCGGCGGTGACCCGGGTGAGGAGCCGCAGTCGAACGGCGCGCGCCGTGTCGACCGCCGCCATCCCGCGTGAGGACAGCGACAGCGACCTGCGACGCGCATCCTCGGGGTCGTCGTCCCGGTGGACGTAGCCCATGCGCTCCAGCTCGGCGACCGTCTTCGACATCGCCTGCTGCGTCACGCCGAGTGACCGCGCGATCCCGGTGATCGTGCGGTCTCCCGCGAGGAGCCGCTGCACGACATAGCCGTGCCGGGTGCGCAGGCCGGGGAAGCCGGCGCGCTCCAGCGCGGCGATGACATGACCGTCGATGGCACCGCCGGCGAGCGATGCGAGGTCGATGAGGGAAGGTGTCACATCTCCTCGATTCACACAACCATGGTTGTGTATTATTCCCGGCATGGCAAGCATCGAAGACATCGTTCGCCGGTACTTCTCCGTGGTCGCCGATCTCTCGTCGACGACCGCGGATCTTCACGAGATCGTCGACCCGGATGCCCGGTTCGAGGAGATGCCCAACCCGATCGCACCGACGGGAGCGCTGCGCGACCTGACGCAGACGACGGAGGGCTTCCTCGCAGGCAAGCGCCGGCTGAGCGCGCAGCGGATCGATGTGCACGAGATCCTCGTGCAGGACGACCGTGCGGTCGTGAGGTCGACGTGGTCGGGTCGCATCGGCGACACCGACGTGGTGGCACGCATGGCAGGGTTCCTCCGCGTCCGCGACGGCCGCATCGTCGAGCACATCACCTACGACTGCTACGAGCCGTTCGCCGTCGGCGGCTGACCGGCCTCCGAGGGAAGTCCGTCCGCCTCACTCGCGGGTCGAATCGCTCGCGAGGAGCGGTCGAGCAGCCGCCTCCGACTCCGCGCCCTCCGCCGAAGCCTCGTGGGTCTCATCCGGCTCTGGCCCCTCGAGGCGGCCGCCGACGTAGAAGTCCCACAGGCGCACCCGCAGGCGCTGGGTCAGGGTGCGGCGTCCGAGCGCGCCCGGGCCGAGGCGTGGCGGGATCGGGGCGTGCGGTGGGGCGATGCGCGCCCGCTCGGCCTCGTCGAGCGGCTGGTGGACTTCGACGTACTCGCCGCCGGGGAGGCGCACGACGCGGCCGGTCTCGAAGCCGTGGGCGAGCAGCTCGAGGTCCTTGCGCTGCAGCCCGAGGCACACGCGGCGCGCAACGGTGAAACCCACGAGCGGGCCGACGACGAGTGTCACCTGCAGCGTCGTGATGACGGGCTCGATGCTGACCCAGAACGTCGTGGCGACGATGTCGGCGCCACCGGCCACCCATAGGACACCGGCGAAGACGAGTCCGGCGACGCCGATGCCGGTGCGTGCCGGCGCATTGCGCGGCCGGTCCAGCAGATGGTGCTCGCGGGAGTCGCCGGTCACCCACTCCTCGACCACGGGGTAGGCGGCGACCGCCGCGAAGAAAAGTCCCACCACAGCCAGCGGCACCAGGATCGCGAGCGTCCACGTGCGGTCGAGCCACACCACCTCCCAGCCCGGCGGCACCAGCCGCAGGGCGCCGTCGAGGAATCCCGTGTACCAGTCGGGCTGGCTGCCCGCGCCCGCGCTTCCGGGGTCGCCGGGACCGTAGAGCCAGATCGGGCTCACCGTCACGGTGGCCGAGATGAGCAGGAGCAACCCCGCGACGATGACGCCCAGTCCGCCCGCGCGCGCGGCGGCGTTAGGGACGAGCGGAACTCCGACGATGGTGCGCTCGGTGCGTCCGGCACCGGGGAAGTGCGCGGGCCCGTGGCGCCACGCCGCCGCCGCGCGCAGCGTGAGCAGCAGGATGAGCGCGCCGGGGAACACCAGGATGTGCAGGGGGAACAGGTTCTCGATGATCCGCCCGGGGAAGGGCCCGCCGAACAGCACGGATGCGAGCCACGTTCCCACGACCGGGATGCCGAGCACGATGCCCTCGACGATGCGCAGGCCCGTTCCCGACAGCATGTCGTCGGGCAGAGCGTATCCGCTCCAGCCGCTTGCGAGCGCTGCGAGGAACGCGAGCACGAGCAGCACCCACGTGGCGCGCCGTGGCCGGCGGAAGGCGCCGGTGAAGAAGATGGTCACGAGCTGCAGCACCATGGCGGCCGGCAGGAGGAGGGCCGCCCAGTGATGTGCCTGGCGGATGAGACGGCCGCCCGGCACGTCGAAGGTGATCTCCATCGTCGACGCGAACGCCTTCGAGACCGCGGCGCCGTGAAGCGGCGCGTGGGAGCCGGCATATGTCGTGGGGTCGCTCGAGGGCGTGTAGAAGAACATGAGCACGAAGCCCGTCACGGTCACGACGATGAGGGACGCGACCGTGACGACTCCGAACAGGTTCGTCCAGTGCGTCGGCACCCGGCGACGGCGCAGCTCGGCCGAGAGGTCGCCGATCCGCCGGCCGAAGATCGTCGTGTCGTGCACGCGTTCGGCCAGCCGGTCGGTCGCCGACCGACGTCGCTCCTTCCGGGTCGTCTGCTCCGTCTCGATCACCGTGCTGCGCATGTCGGCCTCCTCGATGGGCTCACTCATACGACACCGCAGGGCGGCGAGACGTGACGGTCCTCGGGACGGCCAAGGCGCGCGGCGGCGAGCCTAGACTGGTGCGATGCCGCAGACCATCGCGTTCACCAAGGGCCACGGCACCGGGAACGACTTCGTCATCGTGCCCGACCCGGACGGGCAGCTGCATCTCTCCGACGACCAGGTCGCGGTGCTGTGCGACCGCCGCTTCGGCATCGGCGGCGACGGGATCCTGCGGGTGGTCCGATCGAGCGCGATCGACGAGGGGGCGGATCTGGCGGCATCGACGTCATCCGGCTCCGTGGAATGGTTCATGGACTACCGCAATGCTGACGGCTCGAAGGCCGCGATGTGCGGCAACGGCACGCGCGTGTTCGTGCGGTACCTCATCGAGGTCGGCTGGGCGACGTGGGACGACGGACCCGTCGCCATCGGCACTCGCGCCGGGGTGAAGACGGTGACGCGGAGCGACCGGGGCTTCGAGGTCGATCTCGGCGCGTTCGAGGTCGACGATGCCGACGTCCTGGTGCGCACGCGCAGTGGAGGCGCGCCGCGCCCGGGCGTCGGCGTGGACGTCGGCAACCCCCACGTCGTCGTGGCGCTGCCCGACGAGCGCGAGCTCGAGGGCCTCGATCTGGCGGCGCAGCCGCAGGTCCACCCCGAGCCCCCGCACGGCGCCAACATCGAGTTCGTGGTGCCCGCCGATCCTCTGGTGCGAGACGGCGTGGGGTCGATCCGCATGCGTGTGTTCGAGCGCGGCGTGGGCGAGACGCTCAGCTGCGGCACGGGTGTCGCCGCGGCGGCGATCGCGGTCCGCCACTGGGCGGGTCCGGCCGCCCCCGACCACTGGGTGGTCGAGGTCCCCGGAGGGACGCTGGGAGTCCGGATGCCGGAGATCGACGGCGAGCGTCACGTGCTGCTGTCGGGCCCGGCGACGCTGGTCTACTCCGGCGAGGTCACGCTCGCCTGACGAAGGCCCGCACAACGCCGGTCGGCGCCGCCGGGATCAGGACGCGGGCAGCTCGATCGGCTCGCTCGGCGGCGAGCCGTGCCGGCGGACTCTGAGCACGCGGAAGCCTCGCGCCGTCGCCGCTCGGTGCACGCTGTAGCCGCGGTCGAAGCCGGCCGCGAGCCATCGCTGGAGCGAGTCGGACCCGAGGTTGCGCTGCACGACCAGCCACGCATCAGAGCGCTCGTCGAGCCGCGGGATCCATCGTTCGAGCATCCCGTGCAGCTCGTTCTTGCCGACCCGGATCGGCGGGTTCGAGCGGATCGTGCGAAAGACGATGTCGTGGGGAACATCGTCGGGCCGTGCCGTGTTGACATTGGGGAGACCCAGCGCCTCGGCGTTGCGCCTCACCAGATCGAGCGCCCGCTCGTTGACGTCGACGGCCCAGACCGTCGCGTGGGGCGCGTCGAGCGCCAGGCTCAGCGCGATCGGTCCCCAGCCGCATCCCAGGTCCAGGAAGTTCCCGCTGGGCGGTGGCGGGGGTGTGTTCGACAGCAGCACCGCGGTTCCCGAGTCCACGTGATCCGGGCTGAACACGCCGCCGGCGGTCGTGACCTCCAGGTCGCGTCCGGCCAGCGTCACGCGGATGCGCCGCAGACTCTCGGGACTGGCGGGCGAGGCACTGAAGTAGTGATCGCTGCCCATGGCTGACGAGCCTAGCGGAGGAGCCGGACGGCCTGCGAGAGCGGAGCCGAACCGGTATGTCGGGCGCAGCCCCGGGAGGCGGGACTAGAATTCACGGATGCCTGCAACCGGCCGATGACGCCGGAGAAGGCATCCCGAAAGGAACACATGACGGATATCCAGACACCCCAGAGCACAGACGAGACACCGCGCGACGAGGTCGACCCGGTGGATCGTGTGCTGGCGCGCGCCGAAGCGCGCTCGGGGGTGCGCGTCTTCGGCGCCGCGCAGGCGCTGCAGGACGAGACCACCATCGGGCGCACCGGCTCCGACCCGGGCTCGTACGACGGCGTGCAGTGGGACCGCGAGGAGCGCGCGGCGCTGCGGCGCGTACCAGGACTCTCGACCGAGCTCCAGGACGTCACCGAGGTCGAGTACCGGCAGCTGCGACTCGAGAACGTCGTGCTCGTCGGCGTGCACGCGCAAGGCGAGACGGAGGATGCCGAGAACTCGCTGCGTGAGCTCGCGGCCCTGGCTGAGACGGCCGGCGCGGTCGTGCTCGACGGCGTGCTGCAGCGTCGCCCTCACCCCGACCCGGCGACCTACGTCGGTCGTGGCAAGGCCGAGGAGCTGCGCGACATCGTCGCCGCACTCGGCGCCGACACCGTGATCGCCGACACCGAGCTCGCATCGAGCCAGCGCCGTGCGCTCGAGGACGTCGTGAAGGTCAAGGTCATCGACCGCACGACGGTCATCCTCGACATCTTCAGCCAGCACGCCAAGAGCCGCGAGGGCAAGGCCCAGGTCGAGCTCGCACAGCTCGAATATCTCCTGCCGCGACTGCGCGGCTGGGGTGAGTCGATGAGCCGCCAGGCCGGTGGCCAGGTCGGCGCCGGTGGCGCGGGCATGGGCTCGCGCGGTCCTGGTGAGACCAAGATCGAGCTCGATCGTCGCCGCATCCGCACGCGTATGGCGCAGCTGCGCCGGCAGATCCGCGACTTCGCGCCCGCGCGCGACGCCAAGCGCGCCGACCGCAAGCGTCACACGGTGCCGTCGGTGGCGATCGCGGGCTACACGAACGCCGGAAAGTCGAGCCTGCTGAACCGCCTCACCAGCGCGGGCGTGCTGGTCGAGAACGCGCTGTTCGCGACGCTGGATGCCACGGTCCGCCGCTCCGAGACCAGCGACGGCCGTGTCTACACACTGACCGACACGGTCGGGTTCGTTCGCAACCTGCCGCATCAGCTGGTCGAGGCGTTCCGCTCGACGCTCGAGGAGGTCGGCGACGCCGATGTCATCCTCCACGTCGTGGACGGGTCGCACCCCGATCCCGCGGCGCAGCTGGCGACGGTGCGCGACGTGATCGGCGACGTGGGCGCCCGTGACATTCCCGAGCTGGTCGTGTTCAACAAGGCCGACCTCATCGACGACGACACCCGCATGGTGCTGCGCGGGCTCGAGCCCCAGGCGGTTTTCGCGTCTTCGCGCACCGGCGAGGGCATCGACGAGCTGCGCGAGGCGGTCGAGCAGGCGCTGCCGCTGCCGGCGGTCGAGGTGCACGCACTGGTGCCGTACGACCGCGGCGATCTGGTGTCGGCGATCCACGAGCAGGGCATGATCCTGTCGCAGCAGCACGTAGAGGGCGGCACCGCCCTCCACGTGCGCGTCGGCGAGCACCTCGCCTCGCGCCTCGCGCCGTTCGCCGTCTGACGGCGTTTCGTCTCGCTCGTTCCTCGCTCGCTCGACGACCGATCGGTCTCGGTCGTCGAGCGAGTGAAGCGGGCCGAAACGCGGTGAGCGTCAGTCGAGCTCGAGCTTCGGCACGCGTGGCGTGTCGAAGCCGAGCACCTGTCCGAGGAACGACAGCTCGGCTTCGAGTGCGCGGATGACGGTCTCGGCGCGACGGAACCCGTGCCCCTCGCCTTCGAAGGCGAGGTACGCGTGCGGGACGCCGTTGACGGCGAGGGCATCGCGCACCGCCTCGGACTGCGAGGGCGGCACGACGAGGTCTTCGAGTCCCTGCTCGATCAGCAGCGGTGTTCTCAGCCGGTCGAGGTGCGACAGCGGTGACCTGTCGATGTACAGCTGCTCCGCCTCGGGCAGCGGCCCGACCATGCCGTCGAGATAACTCGCTTCGAAGTCGTGGGTGTCTTCGGCGAGCCGTCGCAGATCGGCGACGCCGTAGCGGCTGATCCCGGCGGCGAAGGCGTCGGAGCGGGTCACCGCGCAGAGCACCGTCCAGCCGCCGGCCGAACCGCCCGCGATGGCGAGGCGAGCGGGATCCGCGACGCCCGCGTCGGCGAGCCCG
>NZ_RRYE01000112.1 GCF_004010105.1 Microbacterium sp. CPCC 204701 | reverse complement strand
CGATCGCGCATGCCGAGGCATCCGTCGCTCATTCTCGCGCCGGCGCCGACGCAAGGTCGCGGCTGCTGTCGGCCCAGCACGAACTGGCCCAGGCGCGGCAGGCGCAGGATCCGGTCGCGGCGCTCGACGCCGCACGGCGCGCGATGCGCGACGCCGAAGACGCCAAGGCGCTGGCCGACTACGCCCGGCTCTCGCAGACGAGCCATTGAACCGGGGCCCTCGCTAGGGTGATCCCATGAGCGAGGCGCCGACCCGCAAGCCGAACGCCGTACTCACCGCAGCCCGCCGAATCCCGGCGACGCTCGTGATGATCTCACTGATCCTCGCGGCCGGGATCATCTGGCAGGGGCTGTGGCGCCCGTTCGAAGACACCGCGCTGTTCGATGTCGTCGCGTACGGCCTGCCCGCCCTCGCCGACGGGCGATGGTGGACGCCCGCGACCGGGACGTTCTTCGTCAACCAGCCGTGGGTCTACCTCTTCACCATCGCGGGCTTCGCGGGCATGGCGTACCTCGAGTTCCGTCGCGGGCCGGTCGTCGCCCTCGCCTACTACTGGGTGGGGCAGCTGTTCGCGATCTTCGCCACAGCGCTCGTGCTGTGGATGCTGTCGCAGCTTCCGTGGGGGTGGGCCCAAACCCAGGCGCAGGCACTCGACGTCGGAGCGTCGGGCGGCACCATGGCGTGCATCGCCGCCGCGATCGGCCTCTTCGTGCCGCCGTGGCGGGTGCGCGCCTGGCTGGTGCTGCTCGGCTTCGTGTTCATCGCGATGGTCTTCTGGGGAGCACTCGCCGACCTCGAGCACCTGCTCGCGGTGCTGCTCGTGCTCTTCGTCGAACGGTCGCTGCGCATCCAGCGCACGACCGTGCGCGAGCAGCGCCTGCTCGCGTTCATCGCGGTGCTGGTCATCGGCGCGACGCAGGTCGTCACGATCCTGGTGCCGACCGATGGCCCGTTCGGCCCGACCGAGCCGGTGTCGGGCGGTTTCGTCGACTTCGCGATCGACACCGTCGTCATCCTTCTCATCGCCAACGGACTGCGGCGCGGTCGCCGCTGGGCGTGGGTGCTGGGCGTGATCCTCGCGACCTTCAACGTGCTGACGGCCGCGATCATCGTCGCCGGCGTCGTCGCCACGAGCGAGGCCCGCGTCGAGGCGGTGATCGACGGCGAGACCGAGCTCGCGATCGCGAGCGGCGTCCTGTGGCTGCTCATGGTGATCTATCTGATCTGGGTGCGCCGCGCATTTCGCGCCCGCCGCAGGTCGGCGATCGGGCAGCAGCCCGCTCCGGCCGTCGACGACGTGAAGGCCATGCTGCGAGCTGACGGCGGCGGCACGCTGTCGTGGATGACCACGTGGGACGGCAACTCCTACGCGCGCACGACCGACGGCATCGTCGCGTACCAGCGTCGCGCCGGCGTGGCGCTGGCCCTCGCCGACCCGTTGGGGCCTGCGTCGACGCGCGCGGCATCCGTCGACGAGTTCATCCGCATGGCTGAGCACGCCGGGCTGGTGCCGTGCTTCTTCAGCGCCGATGAGGCGACCCGCGCCGCGGTGCCGGCGACCTGGCGCAGCCTTGTGGTCGCAGACGACACGATCGTCGACCTGCCGGGGCTGCAGTTCACCGGGAAGCAGTGGAACTCCGTGCGGTCATCGCTCAATCGCGCGGGGCGCGAAGACATGACCTTCCGCATGACCCGCCTGGCCGACGAGTCGTGGGGCGTGCGGCAGCAGCTGCGCGCGATCTCGGAGATGTGGGTCGGCGACAAGGGACTGCCCGAGATGGGCTTCACCCTCGGCACCCTCGTCGAGGCCGAGGATCCGGAAGTGCGTCTCGCTCTCGCGATCGCGCCCAACGGGGATGTCGACGGGTTCCTGTCGTGGCTGCCCGTCTACGGCGGCGACGGCAGGGTTCGAGGCTGGACGCTCGATCTGATGCGGCGCCGGGACGGCGGCTTCGCGCCGGTGATGGAGTTCCTCATCGGGTCGTCGGCGAAGCTGTTCTCGGAGGAGGGCGCACAGATCATGTCGCTGTCGGGCGCGCCGCTCGCCCACGACTACCCGCCCGGCGCCGGGATGATCGCCACGCTCAGCGACAGGCTCGCCGCGATCCTCGAGCCGGTCTACGGCTTCCGGTCACTGCACCGCTTCAAGCAGAAGTTCCACCCGCGGTACGAGACGATGTATCTGCTCTACCGAGACGAGAGCGACCTCACGCGCGTAGGCGGGGCGCTCACGCGGGCGTTCCTGCCCGACGCGACGCTGCGCCAGTTCGCGGGAGCCGGGCTCGACCTCGTGCGCGGCGAGCGCGACTGACCCGGCCACGCGGTAGCGCAACGGGCTCGTGCGAGCTGCGGCATCCGTCCCGTGCAGAACAGGGATGCCGCAGCCCGCAGCCGTTCGACAGGCTTGGCTCGCTCGACTCAGAGCGGGCGGATGTTCTCGGCCTGGAGGCCCTTCGGTCCCTGCGCGATGTCGAACTCGACGCGCTGGTTCTCCTCGAGGGAGCGGTATCCGGACGACTCGATGGCGCTGTAGTGCGCGAAGACGTCAGCGCCGCCTTCATCGGGCGCGATGAAGCCGAATCCCTTTTCCGAGTTGAACCACTTGACGGTGCCCTGCGTGCTCATTACTTGCCGTTCTTCGTTGGACTCGCTGCGATTTGCGGCGGGTTCCTCCCAACGTAGTGAAGTGCACGCCGCGCGGCGAGAGCCCGGACGAAGATGGTGACACAAATGTTGCAGAGTGTGGCACGCGGGCCATCGCACGCCCGGGCTGAGCGGAGCTCGAAGCCCGGGCGTCGACGGATCCCCCCGGATAGGCCACGCCGGAGCGTGACATCGCAATCGTACCGATATATCACCGTCGCAGCGACAATCGGACGCCGCGGATCAGGTCTCTGAAAGGTGCGCGATTGCACGCACCGTCGCCCGCAATTCGGGTCTATGCATTGGAAAAGTCCGTCGTACACTTGTCGCACATATGACAGCTCCGTTCGTCGCGATCGAGCCGCGCCGCACCGTCCTCTGCGACGAGGTGTACGCCCGGCTCGGCGAGGCGATTCTCGACGGTCGGCTGGCGCCGGGGGAGCAGCTGCGCGACCAGGAGCTCGCCGAACGGCTCGGGGTCTCGCGCACGCCCGTGCGGGAGGCGCTGCAGCGGCTCGCACGAACCGGCCTGGTCGAGGTGTCGCCGAACCGCTACACGCGCGTGTCGATCCCCGACGCTCCGCTGCTGAAAGAGACGCACGAGTTCGTCGTCCTCATGCTGGGCAACATCGTGCGCCTGGCCGTCGCCCGCTGCTCCGACGACGAGCTCGGAGTGCTGGTCGGGAAGCTCGACGACGTCATCGCCGCATCGCGGGACGACGACCGCCTCGGGATCATCGACCGCAGCGCGACCTTCTTCGCCTCGCTCACGCGCGCCGCCAGCAATCGCGCCTACGTGGTGGTCATGCGCGAGGCGGAGTTCGTCATCCGCCGCAACCTCGCCGGGTGGCATCCGTTCATCGAATGCCCGATCCGGCGCAGCGAGGCGTACGAGCGCCTCCGCGACGCGCTGCTGGCGCGCGATGCCGACTGGGCCGAACGCGCGCTGCGCGCCCAGCACGGGCTCGACTGACGTCGCTTCTCACCGTCGGCGGTCGTCGCTACGTTGGGCAGGTGCACCACATCGAACTGCGCCCATTGGAAGACGACGACCTCGATGCCGTCTTCGAGATGATGCGCGACCGCGACGCGATCGACATGGCGGCGTTCACCGCGAAGGATCCCCACGACCGCGCCGCGTTCGACGCCTGGATCGAGCGTCAGCGCATCTCGCCCGACGTGCAGTTCTTCGTCGTGACCGAGAACGGCGGGTTCGCGGGAACCGCGGGTGCGTTCACCGTCGACGGCGATCGCGAGGTGACGTACTGGATCGCCCGCCACGCGTGGGGCCGCGGCGTGGCGACCGAGGCGCTGCGACTGCTGATCTCGCGCGAGCCCACGCGGCCGCTGTTCGCCCGCGCCGCGGCGCACAACACCGGGTCGATCGCGGTGCTCGAGCGCAACGGCTTCACCGAGGTCTCGCGCAACGTCGACTTCGCTCCCGGCCTCGGCCGCGAGGTCGAAGAGATCGTCTTCACCCTCGTTCCCGCCCTCGACGGCGTGTGACGTCCGGCGTCTCGCGCCACCTGGGAACGTCGATGGCTCCCGCTCGTGCATGCCTTCGCAGGAGCCAGCCGAGGAAGATGCATCCCGCCGCCGCGAACATCATCGGGGGAAGGGCCGCCCCTGTTCCCGCGAGTTGTCCCGGCCCAGGAGCGGCTACCGGCACTGTTGCCGTGGCGGTGTTGGACGTCACTGTGACGCCTCGAGCGTCTGTTGCTGTAGCGGTCGCTTGGTTCACGACGGCGCCCGCTCGGGCTTCGCGGTTCGTGATCGTGTGGGGCGCCGTGGTGCACACGGTCGCCTGCCCAGGCAGCAATCGGGTTGCCTCACACGTCACAGCTCCGGCCGTTGAGTCCTCAACCGCGAGCTCTTGCAGGGTGATGTTGCCGGTGTTCTCTGCGACAAGTGTCCATGTGATCACGTCGCCCGCGTCGGTGAGGGCGGTGTCATTCGCATCGGTCACGTGACCGACCTTGGTCAGAAACAGCGCGGGCGCAGGAGGGACAGTCAACCGAGCGGTGGCGACATTCGAGATCACCTCGGCGGTACTGGCCGTGGCTCGACCGACAGCGCGAGCGGAGTTCTCCAGTGTCCCCGCATCGACGTCCTGCTGTAGCACCGTATAACTCGAGCGACACGTTGTGAGCTCTCCGGGATCGAGAGCGCTAGCGGTGCATACGGGCGCGTCGAGCACGCCGGCTCCCGTGAACGACAACTCGTCGATGTGAAGGTCCTCCAGTGCAAACTGGCCGGAGTTCGTGATCTCGTACTCGAAGGTCACAGTCTGCCCGACGGTCAAAAGGGTGATGGGCATCCCGTCCGATTGGACCGTCTTTGCGAGGCTCAGGGATGTGTTCACGACGCTGGCTTCGGTGATTGCGCTGCCCCCACCGCAATCGGCCGCACAGAAAAGGTTGGACGGCGTGATGACCGCCGTGTTGTCGGCGGAACCGACGGTGGTCGCCACCCCCGTGATCGTCAACTCCGCGGTAGCATCGGGCCAAAGAGTCACAGTCGCTGACACGTTGTTCCCGGCCGTGTCTGACGAGCAGGTGCCGACCCCGGCGACAGTGCACGTCGCCGAAGTGACGGCGATTGCGGGGGGTACCGCGTCGTCGATGGCTGCCGTACCGGGCGCGGTGCCGTCGTTCGCGACGGCGACGGTGTAGGTGACGGTCTGCCCGACAGCGTAGGCACTCGCATCCGAGCTCTTGACCTGGGTGAAGTTCGGTCTGTCAACGGTGAAGCTGACCGAGGACGCGTTGTTCGACGTGTCCGAGTCGACGACTCCGTTGTCTCTCTGAACTGGATCACCGGACTCGCCGACGGTATTGGATTCGAAGTCGGTGGGAATGAGGGCTGTATTGGAGTACGTTCCGGCGGGCGCCCCGAGTGCGACGATGGCCATCACCGTCACGACTACCGAGCCCCCAGCGGGGGCTGCCCAGTCAACGGAGACCACGGGTCCCGTGCCGGAAGCGCTCGCACATATCGCGCCTGGGGATGGGTCGCACGTCCAGCTGACATCGGTGAGCGGAAGCGAGCTCAGGTCGTCGAACACCCGCGCGGTTCCGGTGGGCGGGTCTCCGATGATCGAGGGGCCCGCGTTGCTCGCCGTGATCAGGAATTCGACCGCATCCCCGGGTAGGAAACGCCCGGGGCCGAGAACGGGGTTGCCCGGCGTGGCGGGTGCCAGTGATTTGCTCAGTTCCGCGTCGGTGTAGGCGGAAACCTTGATGGCGCGGATGTCGTGGTAGTCCGTGGCACCCCCTGTCGACGCGGAGAAGCCCAACTTCAGTGTCTCGGGCAACGGCGCCTGCCCAGGAGTGGTGTCGAGGTTGACGTCCAGTACGCCCACGAGTGCACCGTGTGGCTGGCTCTTGGGAGTGAGCCCGCTGATTGCGACGGAGACCTGCACGGAGTTCCCGACGGGCGAAACCCGAACGCGGACGTGTCGATACAACGACGCCGGGTCCAGCGCGGGATCTGTCCTGTCACCGGCCACGCCAGTCCACAGGTCGGGAACCGTCGCACCCCCGACCCACGGGTAATTCGCAATCGACGGGTCCGTGCACGGCTGCGTCCCTGACCCTCGCACACCGATCCCCGATGGGCTCACACCTGGCCCTCCGACGGAGTTCGGGCGGGGGACGGCGTAGTTGCCGTAGATGTCGAACCCGACACCCATGTACCCACCGGTCACCCCACAGGTCACCTCGTTTCCGGCATAACCGAGTCCACCACCAAACCCACCAGCGGTGACCGAGGAACTTCCGTCGACAAGGTACATCGCCATCCCGTCTCCTGTGCGAGCAGGAAGCGAGTCACCGGTGTGGCTGATGCCGCCAGCCTGACGATAGTCGAAGTCGACGACGAAACCCGTGGACGAGGGGAACGCAACATCGTTCAGAATATTGGTGCTCTGATTCGTTCCCGCGTTCGTCAATCGAAGCCAGTTGTCCGAGGTGTACGTATTGCCGGTGGATCCGGTCCCGCTCACGATGCTGTCCCAGTTCGGGTTCGTCGTGCCCGGTTCCCCGGCCGTGTCATCCACGATGGGGAACGGGGGTATGGCATGGGCGCTGGGAACGCCCACTGCCAGTGACAGGATCACCAGCAGCGGCACAACCGCCAGGCCGGTTGCGGCAACGACGCGCCGGCCTCCGAGCGCGGTCATGTCCACTTCTCGGCCCTCCATCGGACTGTTGGCTGTGATCATAGCCAGGTGGCCCGGCGTTTAGCCAGGGGGCCCGAACTTGACGACCTGAGAACGCGACGGCCACGTCCCGCCGTGAGAAGCTGCAACATGGAAGAGCGAGAGGCCCCCAAGGGGCCTGCTCGTGTTGGTGCGGTGCCGCCGTAGGGCAGCGAAACGACAACCCGGCCGAAATCTTCACCTCGACCGGTCGTCTAACGCACATTCACGGGGACTGTGGGTTCGAACCCGACAGCGCCTCTTGTGCGCGAGGGGGGAGTTGAACCCCCACGCCCTTTCGGGCACTGGCACCTGAAGCCAGCGCGTCTGCCTATTCCGCCACTCGCGCGAACCGCAGCATCCGTGGATCCTGCGAGACTCAACTTGCCGAGGATATCACGCACCACCCACCGCAGCCGAACTCGCCCGGTCCACAGGCCTTCCATCACTGGTACAGACTGTGCAATTAGCATGTACCAGCCGGCACCCCCCGTCCGAGGAGCCTTGTGGGACTACTTGACAGCTTCGAGAAAGGTCTCGAACGCGCTGTGAACAGCGCGTTCGCCAAGACCTTCCGCAGCGGCATCCAGCCCGTCGAGATCGCCTCTGCGCTCCGCAGCGAACTCGACAAGAAGGCCGCTGTCGTCACGCGCGACCGCATCCTCGCGCCCAACACCTTCTCGGTGCGTCTGTCCGCATCCGACGACGACCGCATGTCGGCGCTCGGCGACGCCCTGATCCACGAGCTCGACACCCTCGTGCACAAGCACGCCAAGGCGCAGGGCTATTCGTTCGCGGGGCCCGTGTCGATCACGCTCGCACGCGACGAGCAGGTGTCGACCGGCACGCTGCGGGTCGAGTCGTCGACCGCGCAGGGCGGGCGAGTGGCGTGGCGCGGCGTGGTCGACATCGACGGGCGTCGCATCCCGCTGGCGAAGTCCCGCACCGTGATCGGACGCGGCAGCGACGCCGACATCACCATCGCCGACGCCGGCACCAGCCGCAGGCACGTCGAGATCCTGTGGGACGGCGAGCGCGCGATGGTGCGCGA
Source organism: Microbacterium sp. CPCC 204701 (assembly GCF_004010105.1). Lineage (GTDB taxonomy): Bacteria > Actinomycetota > Actinomycetes > Actinomycetales > Microbacteriaceae > Microbacterium. Next base: position 460 of record NZ_RRYE01000112.1, on the reverse strand, counting down.
CATGAAGTCGACGAACGGCACCAAGCTCAACGGCAGTCCCGTCACCGAGGCCGCGCTCCCGCCCGACTCGACCGTGACGATCGGGCGCACCGATATCGTCTTCCGCGTCGTGGCCCACGCGTCGCCCCCCAAGCCCTCGATGCCCGCCGGCGAGGCGACACACAGGTTCGACCTCCGGGAAGGAGGCCCGCTGGCATGAGCGACCTGAGCGAGCTGACTCTGCTGCTGCTGCGCATCGCCTTCCTGGTGCTGCTGTGGGCCTTCGTGTTCTCGGTCGTCTACTCGCTGCGTGCCGACCTGTTCGGCGTGAAGGTGCGACGGATGCCCGAGCCCGCGGCATCCGCGGCACCCGGGGCCGCGGCATCCGCCCCCTCGCCGTCGTCCGCGACCGCCCCGGTCTCGTCCCGTCCCCCGGCCGCTCCCGCTACGGCGGGCGGACCCGCCACGACCGACGCCGCCT
>NZ_RRYE01000111.1 GCF_004010105.1 Microbacterium sp. CPCC 204701 | reverse complement strand
AGCTCCTCCCGCACGCGGGCGACTGGCGCGCAGCGCAGCCGACGCGGCGCGCCGCCGTGCTCGGGGCTCCCGTGCGCGCGCAGCTCGAGTCGTTCCACGACGGCGACCTCCCGCCCCGCGACAGCTTCGCCGACGACGGCGCCGGCGCCGTCATGGTGACGGCGATCAAGGGGAGCGAAGACGTCCCCGACGGTGCGCCCGCGGACCTCATCGTCCGGGCCGTCGAGACGCGCGGCGAGCCGGGGAAGGCACGCCTCGAGCTGCCGCTGGTCGGCCGCACGATCGAGGGCGATTTCCGGCCGCATCAGGTGCGCACGTTCCGGGTGCCGCTCGACCCCACCGCCGACGTCGTCGAGGTCGACCTGCTCGAGTGGCCGCTGGGCGAGCAGCCGACGTGAGTGCAGCGTCCGGCACGTCGCCGGCGGCGGCGATCCTCGACGCCGATCCCGGCGACTTCGAGATCGAGCTCCGCCCCGACGGCGATCGGCACGTCGTCGCCGTGCGGTTCACAGGCACGCGGCCGGTGGAGGCTGCCGTCCGCGTGACGGTCGCCGCAGGGGGCGCGAGCGACCCGTGGTGGCTCATCCCCGGCCTTTTCTACGGTGAGAACCGTCCCGCCGCGAACGACCGGCTGTATCCGCGGTTCGAGGCGGGCGCCGGCAGCGCGGAGCAGCACGCGGCCTTCGTGAGCGACGAGTGGCACTTCCGCTCGGATCGTGCTGCCACGCCCGTGATCTTCACCTGGCCCGCACCCGGCGCGCCGGGTCTCGCGCTTTCTGCCGAGCCCGTCACCCCGCTCGGACTCACGGGCATCGGCTTCGCCCTACGCGACGGGGTCGCCGAGCTCAGCGCGACCTTCCCGGCGCGCGAGGTCCCGGTGACGTACTACGGCGACGGCACGCCGCGAACGGCGGAGGTCCAGCGGCACCGCTTCGAGCCAGGCGACGCCATCGAGCTCTCGGTGCGCGTGCATGCCCTCGGCCCGGACCGGCACGACTACGCGCGCGTGCTGCGCGGCCTGCGCGAGGCATCCGTCGCCGCCTCCCCCCTGCGTCCGTGGATCGACGTGCCGACCGCCGCCGTCCTGAGCGCCGACGGCCTGCTGCGCTGGCACTACGACCCCGAACCGGGCGTGCTGCTCGAGACGGTGGGCTTCGACCGCGAGGTGTCGGGCCGCGACGGCACGTCCGTCGACCGACAGGCCATGCACGTGGGGTGGGTGTCGGGCATCCCCTGGGCGTACGCGATGCTGCGGCACGCCGAGCGGACGGACGCCCCTCCCCTGCGCGACGCCGCGGTGTCGGTGATCGACTTCTGCACCGCGGAGCTCGCGCCGAGCGGCACGCTGTGGGGCGTCTGGTATCGCGACAGCGGCTGGACCCAGAGCTGGACGACCCGCGAGCGCGGCCTCCACAGCCGGACGCTCGGCGAGGCGACGCAGTTTCTGGTGCGCGCACTCGCCCTCGAGGACCGCGAGCAGTGGCGCCGGGCGGCGCGCTCGAACCTCGATGTCGTCGTCGCACGGCAGCGCGACGACGGCAACCTCGGCAGCATCCACCACGCCGAGACGGGCGACGTGCTCTCGTGGGACGGCACAGCCGGGCTCGCGTGGGTGGGCGCCCTCGTCGAGGCCGCGGACTGGGACGAGCGCTATCTCCCGTCCGCCGAGCGCGCGGGGAGGTACTACGCGCGATTCGTGCACGACGAGTACCTGCACGGCGCGCCCGAAGACGTCGACCTCGCCGTCACGAGCGAGGACGGCTACGTCGCGGTCATGGCGTACATGGCGCTGCACCGCGTCACCGGCGATCCGGGGTGGCTCGATCTCGCCCGTCGCGCCGCGGACTTCGCACTGACGTTCCGCTACACGTACGACGTCGAGTTCGCGCCGACGTCGATGCTCGGCATCTTCGACTTCGGCACGCGCGGTGCCGACCAGGCCTCGGCATCCAACCAGCACCTGCACGCCTACGGGCTGATCTGCACGCGCGAGCTGCTCGATCTCGCCGACGCCACTGCCGATGGGCACTACCGCGAGCGCGCCGTCGAGACCCTCGCGTGCTTCCGGCAGTTCGTCGCCCGGTTCGACGGCGACTTCAACGCCTACCGCGGCATGGTGACCGAGCGGTACTACCAGACCGAGTGCTTCCAGCCGAAGGGCATGCTGCTGACCCTCTCGCACGCGTGGAGCGCCGGCGTGCTGCTGCTCGGCTGCGAGGACGCCCTGGCCGCCGGCGCGGCCTGAGCTTGCACAGTCAGTACCGGGAAGCAAGCCCCTCCGGCGTGCCAGGTCGGCGGGCCAGCATGACTTCTGACCTGCGAATGGAGGTGGGATGGACGTCATTCTGGTTCCCGGGCTGTGGATGGGCGCATCGGCGTGGCACGACGTGGCGCGGCTGCTGAAGGCAGCCGGGCACTCCCCTCACCCCCTCACGCTGCGGGGTCTCGACTCGCGCACGGCCGACCGCAGCGGCACGATGCTCGCCGACCACGTCGCCGAGATCGTGGGAGCCATCGACCGGTGCGCAGGCAGCGTGGTGCTGGTCGGACATGCGGAGGCGTGCGGACTCGTGCACGCCGCCCTGAACCGCCGCGTCGAGCGCGTCGCGGCGGCCGTGTACGTCGGCGGGCTCCCCAGCGCCGACGGCGCTCACGTGCTCAGCGGCTTCACGCTGGACGCCCGGGGCACCACCACCAACACCGCCGGGTACCGCGTGGTCGACCCGAGTCTCTCGGAATGGCACGACCGCGTCCGCGAGAACTCGGCGCACGTGCTCGATCAGGTGCAGAAGCTCGCCGACCAGCGGCGCCTCGGCATCCCGGTGACGGTGGTCGCCACCGAGTTCACCGCCGACGACGTGCGCCGCTGGCTCGCTGCGAACATCGACCCCGCACGCGAGGTCGCGCTCATGAGCGACGTCACGCTCGTCGACCTGCCGTCGGGGCGGTGGCCGCAGATCGAGCGCCCGGACGAGGTCGCGCGCGTCATCCTCGACGCCCTGCCGGTGACGGATGCCGTCACCTCGAGCGAGCAGTCCGCTCCTCTCATCCCCCGCCGCTGACGCCTCGGTCGTCGGCGACCCCGCGCCGATGCAGACCCGAGGAGCGACGACGACCGGCCCGTCGAGCCGCGACCGAGCGAGGGTTACGCGTGCACGGACGCCTTCGAATCGGAGCGCCGCACGTCGGCGATCGAGCCGGTCGTCGCCGACTCGTACGCGGCGAGGATGACTCCGAGCACGTCGATGCCCTCGACGTGCGTCTGGATCGGGCGACGACCCTCGAGGATGCATTCGGCGAAGTGCGCGATTTCGGCCGCGAACTCGTGCACCGGCTCGAACGCGACCGTGACCGGCTGTTCGCCGCGCACGCGCGAGACGAGCGTCGTGCCGTCGGAGCTCAGCGACCCCTTCTCGCCGACGAGCGAGAACTTCTCGGTGCCGACCGCGGGCTCGTACGCCCAGCTCGTGGTGACGTGGCCCACCACGCCGTTGTCGTAGCGCACCAGCACCTGCGCCGAGTCCTCGCCCTCCATGAACTCCAGACGGTGGCGCGAGAGCATCGCCGCCACCTGCACCGGAGTCCCGCCGGCGAAGTGCTGCAGCAGGTAGAGCGGGTGGTAGCCGGTATCGATCAGCTCGCCGCCGCCTGACGACGCGGCCCGGGCGCGCCAGCCCATGCTCTCGAGCGTGAAGTCGTTGTAGAAGCTGTCGGTGGTGCGCACCTCGTACACTCGCCCGAGGGCGCCGCTGTCGACGAGCTCCTTCGCGGCGGCGACCGCCGGCTGGAACAGCTGGTTGTGCGCGCACATGATCGTGATGCCATTGCGCGCGGCGGCCGCGGCGATCTCGTCGGCCTCCTCCAGCGTGAGGCACAGCGGCTTCTCGCACAGGACGTGGAGTCCGGCATCCGCCGCCGCGATGACCGCGTCCGCGTGCAGGTGGTGCGGCAGGCAGATGTCCACCGCGTCGAGGCCGCCCGCAGAGATCATCTCGCGGTAGTCGTCGAAGATCCGCGCGTTCTCGTCGTCGCCGCTCCGCTTCTCGGCGCTCTCGCGCACGGGATCGGCGATCGCGGCGAACTCGACCGTCTCGGGGTTGCGGCGGTAGCCGGCCACGTGCGCGCCGGCGATGTCGCCCGCCCCGATGAGTCCGATACACACCTTGCGAGCGTCCGTGGCGGTCATGAGCGTCCTTCCGGTTCGAGTCCGACCGCTGCGCCGGTCGCGGCGGCGGTGTTGGCGGCGACGACGAAGCGCGTGAGCTCGATCGCCGCGCGCACGTTGTCGGCGGGGTCGGCGGCGCCGCGCATCGCCTCGACCCACAGGTCGAACGGCGTCTGGGCCGGGTCGCCGAGCGCGACGGGGGCCCAGTCCTCGCCGAGCTCACCGCCCTTGCCGATGAGCTCGTCGCGCCCGAAGCCGAACAGCAGTGAGCCCTTCGTGCCTCGCAGCTCCAACGCGAATGCTCCGGGCGTCGTGACGAAGCCGGCCTCGGCCACGCCGAGCGCGCCGCCCTCGTACTGCGCCACCACGACGGCGTTGTCTTCGACCGCATGGTCGGTGACGCGGCCATAGCCGGCCGTGATCCGAGACGGGCGTGCGCCGAGAAAGCGCTGCACCAGGTACGCGGGGTGGCAACCGAGGTCGGCGAACGCACCGCCGATCGCGGCGACAGGGTCGGCGAACCGCTCGGGGAGCCAGCCGCCGAGCCATCCGTCGTGCGCCATACGCACACGCGCGTAGGTGATCGTGCCAAGGGCACCTGCGTCGACGAGCGAGCATGCCGCGACGATCTCGCGCTGCGACAGCCGGGGCAGCGACACGACGAGGGCGACACCGGCCTCGCGCGCCTGGACTGCGAGCGCCTCGCATTCGGCGACGGTCGGCGCGAGCAGCTTCTCGGTGAAGACGTGCTTGCCCGCGCGGATCGCCCGCGAGATGACCTCGGTGTGGTCGGCGGTCGCGGTCGTCACGGTGATCGCCTCGACGTCGGGGCGCGCGAGCAGGGCATCCAGGGACTCCGCCCGCTCGATGCCGAGGCGCTCCGCGCCCTCCGCCGCGAGCGCGGGATCGGCATCCCACCCGGCGACGACGCGCGTGCCCGCATGCTCGGTCGCATCGCGGGCGTAGTCCCCCGCGTGGACGTGCCAGAATCCGGCGATTCCCACCCCGATGACGTCGTTGGTCACGCTGTGCACTCCTCTGTGTGTGGCGTCGCTCCGTCAACGTGTGGCAACGTTACCAGATCGTCATTGCGGCATCCTCACCCCGGTTCAGGTGTCGAGACACGCGGAGGCACAACGTCGATACCGCGTGTCGCGCCACACCTGTACGCGCCGGAGGTCGCTTTGACAAGCCCCTCGGAGAATCCGGGCGCCTCGGTTTGGCTGGACGGCCGAACCGCAGACACGACCCGGAGGCCTCGTGAACGCATCCCGCGCCGACGCGCCCCTCGACGCTCCGTCCCCCGGGGACGGGCCGCTCGAGGCCGACGCACGCCCCGTCGCTTCCCCGCGGCGGGCCGCTGCCCGCGCGATCTGGCCGGGATCTGCGGCGCCTGCGCTGACCTACCCCGACCCGCCGAGGCCGTTTTCGCCGTCGACCGGGGAGTAGGCGTCCGTCGGCACGCGCGGAAGCCCCGCGGTCCCTGGCAGGCCGGGGAACGCGGGGCTTTCGACCGTGTCGCGGAGCGTCACGTCAGCTGATCTTCTTCCTGTAGATCGACATCGCGATGAAGTAGGCGACGACCAGGATGCCGACGCACCAGGCCAGCGCGACCCACAGGTCGGCACCGACCGGCTGCCCGGTGAAGATGTCGCGCAGGGAGTTGACGATCGAGGTCGCCGGCTGGTTGTCGGCGAACCACTGCACCGGCGCCGGCATCGTGTCAGTGGGCACGAACGCCGAACTGATGAACGGCAGGAAGATGAGCGGGTACGAGAACGCGCTCGCACCGTCGACCGTCTTCGCCGCGAGGCCCGCGATCACCGCGACCCACGTCAGCGCCAGCGTGAACAGCACCAGGATGCCGATCACGGCGAGCCAGTCCAGCACGCTCGCTCCGGTGCGGAACCCCATGAGCAGCGCCACACCCACGACGATCGCAAGCGAGACGACGTTCGCCACGAGCGAGGTCAGCACGTGCGCCCACAGCGAGCTCGACCTGGCGATCGGCATCGACTGGAATCGCTCGAAGATCCCGCCCTGCAGGTCGAGGAACAGCCGGTACGCGGTGTACGCGATGCCCGACGCGATCGTGATCAGCAGGATGCCCGGGAGCATGTAGTCGATGTACGAGGTCTTCCCACCGAGGTCGATCGCGCCGCCGAACACGTAGGTGAACAGCAGCATCAGGGCGACCGGGGTGACGGCCGTGGTGATGATCGTGTCGGGGCTGCGCATGATGTGGCGCAGCGAGCGGCCGGTGAGGATGGCGGTGTCGCCGAAGAAATGCGTGGTGGACATCATCGCTCCTTCGTGGTCTGTGCGGGAACGGCGGCCGCGTCGTCGGCGTCGGTGTCTCCGGTGATGGCGAGGAAGACCTCCTCGAGGGTGGGCTGCTTCTCGACGTACTCGACCTTCGCGGCCGGCAGCAGCTGCTTCAGCTCGGCGAGGGTGCCGTTGACGATGATGCGGCCCCGGTGCAGGATCGCGATCCGGTCGGCCAGCTGTTCCGCCTCGTCGAGATACTGCGTGGTCAGCAGCACGGTCGTGCCGTTGTTCGCGAGCTCTTTGACGGTCTGCCACACCTCGATCCGCGCCTGGGGGTCCAGGCCCGTGGTGGGCTCATCGAGGAAGATCACGGGCGGGTTGCCGATCAGGCTCATCGCGATGTCGAGCCTGCGGCGCATGCCGCCGGAGTACGTCGACGCCTTGCGGCCTCCGGCTTCGGTCAGCGAGAACCGGGCGAGCAGGTCGTCGGCGATCTTGCCGGGGTTCTTCAGATGACGCAGCTGCGCCACCAGCACCAGGTTCTCGCGGCCGCTGAGCATCTCGTCGACGGCGGCGAACTGTCCGGTGAGGCTGATCGACTCCCGCACGTTCTGCGGCTGCGACGCGACGTCGAACCCGTTGATCCGTGCGGCGCCGCCGTCGGCTTTCAGCAGCGTCGACAGGATGCGGACCGCGGTGGTCTTGCCTGCGCCGTTCGAGCCGAGCAGGGCGAAGATGCTGCCCCGCGCGACGTCGAAATCGACGCCCCGCAGCACTTTCAGGTCCTTGTACGACTTCTCCAGGCCCTTCACCTGAATCGCCGGAGCTGTGGCGATGGTCACGAGTCGGTCCCCTTCTCCTCTGCGCGCGCGGCGTCGTCGACCGCCTTGTTCAGGCGTGCGCGCTCCTTGTCGATCCACTGCTTTCCGCCGTACGCCGCGGCGAACGTCTCGGCGAACTCGGCGGGGTTGTCGCCGACGATCTCGCGCACCGGCGTTCCATCGGTCGCGGCGCGATCCCACAGATCGGCGAAGTCGCCGAACATCGTCATCATGGTGTCGCCGTCGTCCATGCCGCCGGCGTACATGAGGTAGCGCTCGGTCGCCTTCGCGACACTGCCGTACGGCTCCGGCAGGGCGTTGATACGCGCCTTGTACTGCCGGTACTGCTTCTTCTGCTCGAGCGAGCCCGTCAGGAACTCGATCCACTTGGCGGCCATCACTTGTCTCCTTCTTCGGTGTGGTGTGCGGTGTCGTGCGTCGTATCGGTGCGGAGCTGGTCGATGCGTCCTGCCAGGAAGCTCCACGTCCTCCAGAACTCTCTGAGCTGCTCCCGCCCCTGCGTGTTGAGCGAGTACACCTTGCGCGGCGGGCCCTTCTCGGAGGGGATTTTCTCCACGTCCACCAGCCCCCTCTGCTCGATCCGCACGAGCAGTGCGTAGACCGTGCCTTCGACGATGTCCGAGAAGCCCTGCTCCCGGAGTCGCGCCGTGATCTCATAGCCGTACGCCGGTCGCGCGGCCAGGATCGCCAGCACGATGCCCTCGAGTGTGCCCTTGAGCATCTCCGTCATCTGGTTTCCCACCGAGATCACCTCCCTCACTAGTCGGTATTGCTGAGTACCACTAAACGGTAACACTAAGTACCGGTACTTGGCAACACTGAATAGCGGGCGGTCTTCAGAGCACGACGAAGCCGGGACGGATGCCTCGGCCTGCGGCATCCGTCCCTTCCTGCACGCGGTGGGTCAGTGAGTGGCGGCGTCCCACCAGTTCAGGACGCGCATGCCGATCAGCGTGAGCCACCGCGACGGATGGCCCTCGTTCACGTCGACGGCGAACCACGTGCGCCCCGGCAGCGGCGCCGCCTGCAGCCACGTGCCGTCGGGCTGCCGCGCCGCACGCACGGCGTCGACGGCGTCGGCGAGCCGAGGCTCGCGCGACG
>NZ_RRYE01000110.1 GCF_004010105.1 Microbacterium sp. CPCC 204701 | reverse complement strand
AGCAGCACGGGGACGCGCGAGGCAGCGGCCGCATGGCGTGGCTCGTCGGCGGGCAGCGGGTGCGGCCTGAGAACCGCTCGATCGTGCTCGAGGTGATCGTGCGGGTCCTCTTCCACACCATCATCATCGTGTCGCTTTACCTTCTCTTCGCGGGCCACAACCTTCCCGGCGGCGGCTTCGCCGGCGGGCTGGTCGCGGGCATGGCCCTCGTCATGCGGTACGTCGCCGGCGGGCGGTACGAGCTCGGTGCGGCGGCTCCGACCGAAGCCGGGCGCCTCCTCGGCACGGGAATGGCGATCGCCGTCGCATGCGCCGTCGTGCCGCTGTTCTTCGGGGCCCCGCCGCTCACGAGCACGTGGTTCACGGCCGACCTCCCGATCCTCGGACACGTCGAGTTCGTGACCTCCACCCTCTTCGACGTCGGCGTCTACCTCGTCGTGATCGGGCTCGTGCTCGACGTGCTGCGCAGCCTCGGCGCCGAGGTCGACCGCCAGGCGCTCGAGGCCCGCGGCGGCCGCACCGGGGAGGTGGGCGTCTCGTGAGCGTGTCGCTCGTTCTCATCGTCGTGATGGCGGTGCTCTTCGCGTGCGGGGTGTACGCGATGCTCGAGCGCAGCCTGACGCGTGTGCTCATCGGCTTCCTGCTGCTCGGCAACGCCGTGAACCTGCTGCTGCTCATCGTGATGGGTGAGCCGGGCGTCGCCCCGTTCTTCGGTGCCGCCGAGTCGCCCGACGAGATGTCGGATCCGCTGCCCCAGGCCCTCACCCTGACGGCGATCGTCATCACGTTCGCGGTCTCGGCATTTCTCCTCGCCCTGATCTACCGCTCGTGGCAGCTGGGCCAGGCCGACACCTTCGTCGACGACGAGGCCGACCGCGCCGTCCGCGAGGGCACCGCCGACGTCGAAGAGACCATGGACGACGAGACCGAGATCGAACTGGAGGATGACGACGCCACGACCGACTTCGTCGGCACCGACACCGCCCCCATCACGGTGCTCGGAAGCCGCGACGTGCCGGGGCTGCGCGACGACGCACCGGTGGACCGTCCGCAGCGTGACCGCGGATCGGACGGAACGGGGGACGACGCATGATCGCATTCGCTCCCGCTCTCGTCCCGCTGCTGGTGACCCTGCCGCTGCTCGGCGCGGCGATCGCGCTGATCGCGGGCCGTCACCGCAAGACGCAGGTCGCGGTCTCAGTCGTCACGCTCACGGTCGTCTGCGCGATCGCGGCCGTGCTCCTGTTCGTGGTCGACGTCGGCGACCGGCCGATCGCCGTGTCGGTGGGCGGCTGGCCGATCCCGTTCGGCATCGTGCTCTACGTCGACCGCCTCGCGGCCCTGCTCGTCGTGGTCTCGAGCATCGTGCTGCTCGCGGTCCTGCTGTTCTCGGTCGGCCAGGGCGCGGCCGACGGCGACGACGAGACGCCGGTCTCGATCTTCCACCCCTCGTACCTGATCCTCGCGGCGGGGATCTTCAACGCCTTCATCGCGGGCGACCTGTTCAACCTCTACGTGGGGTTCGAGATACTGCTGGTCGCGTCGTACGTGCTCATCACCCTGGGATCGACCGAATCGCGGATCCGCACCGGTGTCGTGTACATCGTCGTCTCCCTCGTGTCGTCGATCCTGTTCCTGGCGGCCATCGCGATGATCTACGGTGCGCTCGGCACTGTGAACATGGTGCAGATCGCGGAGCGCATGGGCGAGCTGCCGCAGCAGACGCAGCTGACGCTGCATCTCATGCTGCTTCTCGCCTTCGGCATCAAAGCCGCGGTCTTCCCGCTGTCGTTCTGGCTGCCCGACTCGTACCCGACCGCGCCCGCTCCGGTGACGGCGGTGTTCGCCGGCCTGCTGACCAAGGTCGGCGTGTACGCCATCATCCGCACCGAGACCGAGATGTTCCTCGACAACGACGTCAACATGCTGCTGATGTTCGTGGCGCTGGCGACCATGGTCGTCGGGGTGCTGGGCGCGGTCGCTCAGGCCGAGCTCAAACGGATCCTCTCGTTCACGCTCGTCAGCCACATCGGCTACATGATCTTCGGACTGGCGATCGCGACGCCCGCCGCGATCGGCGCGACCATCTACTACATGGTCCATCACATCGTGGTGCAGACGACGCTGTTCCTCGCGGTGGGCCTGGTGGAGCGTAGAGCCGGAAGCACTTCGATCCTGCGGGTGAAGGGCCTCATGAAGATCGCGCCGGTGATCGCGGTGCTCTACTTCATCCCCGCGGTGAACCTCGGCGGCCTCCCCCCGTTCTCGGGCTTCATCGGCAAGTTCGCTCTTTTCGACGCGGCCGCCGAGGTGGGCACCCCGATCATGATCGTGCTGATGGTGGCGGGGATCGTCACGAGCCTGCTCACGCTCTACGCCCTCATGCGTGCCTGGAACCTGTCGTTCTGGCGCGAGGAGGACGACTCGGCCGAGACGGAGGCCCGCATCTCGTACCTCGGCTCGGCGCCCGCAGCGGGAGTCGAGACGCAGCGGCGCGTGATTCCCCGCATCATGACGGCGGCGACCGCCGGCATGGTCGCGATCACCGTCGCGCTGACGATCTTCGCCGGGCCTCTCTACGATGTGTGCACGCGCATCGGCGCGGCACTGCTGCAGCCGGTCACGCTGGAGCAGCTTGAGCAGGAGCACGAAGACAGCACCGGCCTCGACGAGGGGGGTGAGCGATGACGGCGGATGCTGCGAACCCGCCCCGCACCACGGCCCGTGGCCTGCTCGTCCGGCTGTGGCGCCAGCTGCCGTTCTTCGTGTGGCTCATCGCGCTCTGGATGCTGCTGTGGGGGCAGTTCACGTGGCTCGCGTTCCTGACCGGGCTCGCCGCCGCGATCGTCGTGACCCGTGTCTTCCGACTGCCCCCGGTGGAACTCTCCGGCCGCGTCAACCTCTGGTACGGCGTGATCTTCGTCGTGACGTTCGTCGGCGCGGTCGTCCGAGGATCCCTGCTCGTCGCCTGGCAGGTGGTCGACACTCGACGCAACCCGCGGAGCTCGATCATCGCGGTGCCGCTGCTCACCGACGACGACCTCATCATGACTCACACGGCGGTGACGGCATCCCTCATTCCCGGCTCACTCCTGATCGAGGCCGACCGGGCCCGCCGCATCGTCTACCTTCACGTCATCGGGGCGTCGACCGACGACGAGGTCGAGGCGCAGCGGCGGGCCGTCCTCGGGTGGGAGGCCCGCATCGTCAGGGCCGTGGGATCGCGCGAGCAGCTCGAGGTCATCCGGCGTGCGGCGATCGACTCGCCGCTGCACGGGGGTGCTCTGCGATGAACGTCCTGCTTCTGATCATCTACGCCGTGTTCGCGGTGGCGGCGCTGCTGACACTGTGGCGCGTCGTGATCGGACCGTCGATCCTCGACCGGGCCGTGGCATCCGACGTCCTCCTCACCGAGGTGATGTGCGTGCTGGGTGCCGAGATGGCGATCAACCAGCACACGCGCACCTTGCCGGTCTTGCTGATCATCGCGGCTGTGGGGGTCTTCGGGTCGATCTCGATCGCCCGGTTCGTCGCACGGAGGGACAACGCCGACCGATGAACGAGATTCTCGACGTCACCGCGCTGATCCTCATCCTGGTCGGCGCCGTCCTGTGCCTGACCGCCGCCATCGGTCTGCTCCGCTTCCGGGACGTGCCGACGCGCCTGCACGCGGCGACCAAGCCGCAGGTGCTGGGGCTCGTCCTCATCTGCCTCGCGATCGCGCTGTCGCTGCGGTCGTGGGAGGTGGTCGCACTGCTGGTGCCGATCGTGCTCATCCAGCTCGCGACCTCCCCGCTCTCGGCGCACATGGTGGGTCGGCAGGCGTACCGCAACGGCACGATCGACGAGGCCGGCCTCTACGTCGACGAACTCGCGGAATCGAAGCAGACCCCACCTGCCGCGGGCGGCTGAGACTCCGCGTCCGCCGGTGCTGCGCGCCGTGCTGGCCTCGATATCATGCCGACCATGGCCATCAAGCTCGAGAACGTCGGAATCGCCGTACGCGACATCGAAGCGACCATCGCATTCTTCACCGACCTCGGCCTCACGGTCCTCGGCCGTGACACCGTCAGTGGCGAATGGGCCGACACCGCTGTCGGGCTCGACGGCAACCACGCCAAGATCGCCGTCCTCCAGACGCCGGACGGTCATGGTCAGCTGGAGCTCTTCGAGTACGTCCACCCTGACGCGATCGAGACGGAGCCCACGCTCCCCAACGAGATCGGCATGCACCGCGTCGCGTTCTCCGTCGACGACATCGACGAGGCCCTCGAGATCGCCGCGAAGCACGGCTGCCACCCATTGCGGGGCGTCGCGAGCTACGAGGACGTCTACAAGCTCACGTATCTTCGCGGTCCGAGCGGGATCCTGGTGATGTTCGCGCAGGAGCTGAAGAAGGGCTGACTCAGGCAGTCGGACGCAAGATCCCTCTCACGGGGGAGGCGGCACGCCGCCTGGTGCTCGTACCCTCTCACGTATGACCGAGACCACATTCAAGCTCGGAGACGAAGTCGTCACCCCTCTTGCGCGGGGCACAGTGATCGATGTCCGGCCCACCCCCTCCGGCAGGTGGGTCTTCGGGGTCGAAGACGACGACGGCGGCGTGGGCTACTTCACGAACAAGGCGCTCCGGCTCGCACAGGGCTGACTCCGACCTTCGCCGCTAGCGCAGAGCAGCCAGAAGGTGCGCGTTTCGCTGCGCGATGAGTCGTCGGAGGTAGGGCACGAGGATCAGTCGTTCCACCACCCGGCCGAAGACCGGTGCACCGACGGTGATGTGATCGGTCATCCGTGATCCGCTCAGGTGCGGCTCGAAGCGGTGCTCGTGGACGAAGGTCGTGAACGGACCCCGCACCTGCCGGTCGACGAACCGGGTCGGCCGGTCCATCTCCGAGATCTCCGACGTCAGGATGAACCACACGCCGAGGTGACGTGCGCGCCACGTCACCGTCTCACCGAGTCCGATCCGACCTGTCGTCACACCGGCCACGGCGCGCTCTTTCGACTCCGACATCGACGCCACATGCGCATCGATGTCGAGGGACACGTCGAAGAGCTCTTCGGGTGGGTGCGGGGAGTCGGTGACGACGGTGAAGGTGGAGGGCACGCACCCATCATTGCGCGCAGCAGCGGATCCGCGCACGGAGGCAGAACCGACCCACCTGTTCGCGCGCCGGCTCTTGCCGTTGCCGAGAGCCGCCGCTATGAGCCGGCGGACCAGCCGACGCCGACGCCTGCGTGCCCAGGTGGCGGTGCGGGGGCCGGACCGTCGACGTTCGAGCCCAGCATGGTACGGGTCAGACGCTCCCGTGAGTCCATCAGTCGGGTGAGCTCGGTGGCGAGGTCTTCGTCCTCGGGTTCTCGCCCGAGGTCGGCGGCACGAAGCACGGTGCGGCGCATCAGCTCCTTCGCGAACGAGCCCGTGGTGCCTTCGGCGCTTTCGGCCGCGGCATCCACCGCCTCCTCGGTGTAGGGAAGATCGTGGGCGTAGCGGCGGAACAGCCGGCGGCGCTCAGGCAGCCCAGGCAGCGGCACCTCGACAGCGAGATCGACGCGGCCCGGGCGCTCGGCGAGCGCCCGCTCGAGCACCTCCACGCGGTTGGTCGTCATGACGAACGCCACGTCGGCGTCGCCGTCGAGGCCGTCCAGCGCATCGAGCACTTCGAACAGGAGCGGCTGCGGTGACGAGTGGCGTTCCATCGCGACCAGATCGATGTCTTCGAGCACGACGATCGCCGGCTGGAAGGTGCGTGCGATCTCAGCGGCCGCACTGACGAAACGGATGCTGGAACCCGTGAGCACGATCGCAGTCGTCTCGGGCGTCGCGCTGAGCAGATGCCGGACCGTGAGTGTCTTGCCGGTTCCCGGCGGGCCGTAGAGCAGGACGCCGCGTTTCAGATGCTGACCTGCCCGCTGCAGCGCGTCCCGGTGCGCGCCGATGGTCACGACGTGCTGGACGATCTCTTCGAGCACGCCGTCGGGAAGCACGATGTCGTCCGCCGCGACGGACGGCCGCACGACGAACGTGGCGCCGGCGTCTCGCCCGTACTCGGTCGGCTGGAACGAGAGCACCTGGCCGCGGAGCACGCTCCGCTCGACCATCGTCCGTCGCAGCGCCTCGAGGAAGCGCGTCACCACGGCGGCGTCCGCGCCCATCACCTCGACGACGGCGGTCTGCCGCCCGAACTGCGGGGCAGCGGCGCGCTGTGCGAGAGCGATCGGGGAGCCTTCGAAGTGCAGCAGACGGATGCCGAGTGAGACGACTCGTCTGCTCGAGTCCGGGCCCGTGGCGCGCTCCGAGTAGTCCACCGGTCCTGGCGCGTACCGGATGTAACTGTTGGTCACGAACTCCGACAGGCCTTGGTGGTGCCGCTGGTCACCACCCGTGACGCCGAGGAGCCGGCCGTCACCATCCGCCGCGAGCACCTCCAGCGCGAGGTCCGCATCGACGAGACGATGATCGGCGATCTCCTCCTGTACGACCGAGACCTGCGCGGCGTCGGTCCTGAGGTGCTCGCTCACAAGATCCCCCAGCGGGGTGCGACGAGGGACCGTCTCGTTCTCGGCCAGTTCGTTGACCCGACGGAGGTAGGCCGACACCGCTCGCATGAGATCTTGGTCATCGTCGCTCAGCATCCCTCGAACCTCTCACAGACCGGCGACGCCGCACCACTGCGACGTGAGCACGCTGACCGATCACCCGGGCCGGGGCGAATCAGGGTCGCTTCCGGCGTCGAAGCGGACTTCCTCTGGGCGCGATCGCCGAGCGGCGAGCAGCAGCAGCACGAGTGCGCCGAACGGGAACAGGGCGAGCAGAACGCACCAGCCGGACAGGTTCGAGTCGTGGAGACGGCGTACCGCCACGGTGAAGCCCGGGATGAGCGTGGCGACCAGCCACAGTCCGGCGACGAGCAGGGATGCGGCGGCGAAGGGCGAGCTCGGCGCATCGGTGGCGTCGACGGTGAACAGTTCGATGTCGGCGAAGAGCCACGACCCGAAGGGTCCGATGCGCAGTGTCGGTTGCGGTGTCCTCCTCGCGATGAGGAAGGGAATGAGCAATTGCGTGAGCGTGAGCACGACGACATTGACGAGCATCCACCACCAGTACTCGCTACGGGTGGCACGACCTCGGATGGTGAAAGCGTTCGCCACGAACGCCGTCATCGCTTGGGCCACCGTCGGGCGACGTGCCGGTGCGGCATCAACGACGGCAGCGGTGGAGGTCACAGGGCGATCCTATGGGCGATGCCCAGCAGGACGCGGCGAAGGCGTGTTCGCGATCGCCATCACCCTTCTTGCTCGAGATCGCCGTGCCACTGGTGGGCGACGCGGAGCTTCTCCCAGCCATCCTGGAGGAATGGCTTGCGTATCCGGCTCTCTCAATCCGCCGGCACGATCCCTGCCCGATGGGCCTGCACCGCGGCCTCCACGCGGTTGCGCACCCCGAGCTTCACGAGGATCGCACTCACGTATCCCTTCACCGTGCCCTCGACGAGGTGCAGCCGCTCGCCGATCTCGGCGTTCGAGGCACCGGCACCCAGGAGTGCGAGCACGTCGCGCTCGCGGCCGGTCAGTGCCGCGATCGCGTCGCGGGCCTCGGCGCCGCGCGCACGGTCGCCGTCGCGGTACGGCGCGATGACTCGGCGCGCGATATGGGGAGACAGGTACGCGCCGCCTTCCGAGACAGCGCGCACGCCCGCGATCAGTTCGCGCGGATCGGCGGCCTTGAGCAGGAAGCCGAGCGCCCCGCCGCCGAGCGCGCGTTCGATGTAGTCGTCTTCGCCGAAGGTCGTCAGCATCACGATGCGCGTGCTCGGCACGGTGGCTGCGATCTCGGTGGCGGCGGCGAGACCGTCGAGCCGGGGCATCCGGATGTCGAGGACGGCGACGTCGGGCCGGTGCCGCTGCGCCCCGCCGATCGCCTCGTGGCCGTCGGCCGCCTCGAACACGACCTCGATCCCCGGATCGGACTCCAGGATCGCCCGCACTCCCGCCCGCATCATCGCCTCGTCGTCGGCGATGAGCACCCGGATCACGATGCCCCCAGCAGGGTCTTCTCGATGAGCACACCCTGCTCGAAGCAGAGGCGGTACGACGCATCGGTGAAGTGCAGCCAGCCGTCGCGGGCGGTGAAGTAGTCGCACTCGGCACCCTCCGGCACCTGTGGCTCGCTGACGATCGGCACCGGGCCGGGCGTGCCGCCGGGCAGCAGCCCGGCCAGCTCCGTCCGAGTCATGCCGAGTTCGATGCCGTCGTAGACATCCGACGTGACCGCTGTCTGCGCGAAGGTGATCGCCTGGACCACGATGAATCCGACGAGCGCGAGCCCCGCGATGACCGCGGGCACGATCGTCGCCTGCAGCACGCGACGGCGGGCGGCCCG
>NZ_RRYE01000011.1 GCF_004010105.1 Microbacterium sp. CPCC 204701 | reverse complement strand
GGCGACGGTCCTGCTGCCGGCGGACGTCGCCGGACGGATGCCGCGACCCACGGCCTGCGCGGCGAGCAGCGCGGCCCGCCTCCGCGCGTCCGAGAAGCTCGTCACCAGCACCCGCTCGCCGTGGGCGGCGACCTCCGTGCCGACGGCGGTCGCGGCATCCGCCGCCTTCACATCCAGGTTGAATCGCACCGTCGGGAAGGCGTCCAGCGCCTGCGCGAGGGTGATGAGCCCGCCCCGTTCCGACATGAGCTCCTCGAGCTCGCGGACCGTGACCTGGGCGATCTTGCGCGGATCGCCCGTGACGCGTGAGAGGTCGTCGTCGTGAAACAGCACCGCCACCCCGTCGGCCGTCAGGTGGCAGTCCGACTCGACGTAGTGAGCACCGGCGGAGTGAGCGGCGGCGACGGCGGCGAAGGAGTTCTCGACCATGCCGTCGGCCGCGTCGGCCGGTGTCACGAGCCCGCGGTGCGCGAGCACGCGAGGCAGGGCGACGCCCTGGAACCACGGATGCATGCGACTCAGCGCTGGTCGGGAGGGGAAACGTCGGTCCTGGTGGTCATCGCCTCGCTCGCGATCTCGTCGGCGGCGGACGCCGCTGCGCGAGCTGCCGCGACCGCTTCCTCTGCGGTCTTTCCGCCCGTCGACTCCCGCGCAGGGCGCTCGCCTGCCCCACGGCGCGGGCCGGCCGCGACACGGCCGCCGAACGCGTCGCCGATCCCCTTGAGGGCCTCGGTGAACTCGCTCGGGATGATCCACATCTTGCTGGAAGCACTCTCTGCGATCTTCGGCAGCGTCTGCAGGTACTGGTACGCGAGGAGTTTGTCGTCGGGGTCGCCGACGTGGATCGCGCTGAAGACCATCTCGATGGCCTCGGCCTCACCCTGCGCGCGCAGCACCGCGGCCTGCTTGTCGCCCTCGGCGCGGAGGATCTCGGCCTGGCGGCGGCCCTCGGCCTCGAGGATCTGCGACTGCTTCGAGCCCTCAGCCGTGAGGATCGCGGCCCGGCGGTCGCGCTCGGCGCGCATCTGCTTCTCCATCGAGTCCTGGATCGACAGCGGCGGGTCGATCGCCTTGAGCTCCACGCGCGAGACGCGCAGACCCCACTTGCCGGTGGCCTCGTCGAGGACCACGCGCAGCTGGCCGTTGATGTTGTCGCGGCTGGTCAGCGCCTCTTCGAGGTTCAACCCGCCGACGACGTTTCGCAGGGTCGTCGTCGTCAGCTGCTCGACGGCGCTGAGGTAGTTGGCGATCTCGTACGTCGCCGCCCGTGCGTCGGTCACCTGGAAGTACACGACGGTGTCGATCGACACCACGAGGTTGTCTTCGGTGATCACCGGCTGCGGCGGGAACGACACCACCTGCTCGCGCATGTCGACGAGAGGACGCAGCCGATCGACGAACGGGACGAGCAGGTTGAGCCCGGGCTGGAGGGTGCGCTGATACCGCCCGAGGCGCTCCACCACGCCGGCGTAGGCCTGCGGGATGATCCGGATCGAACGGAAGATCACCACGATCACGAAGATCGCCAGAACGACCAGCAGCACGACCACGAAGATCTGGCCGATGAATGCGCCCACGTCAACCATTGTCGGAAGTCCTTTCCTCAGGGGTGGCAGCGGCGGGGGTGGTGACCTCGATCGTCGCACCGTGCACCGCGACCACCGTCACCCTCGCGCCGACGTCGACGGCGGCCGGGGACGAGGCCGCCAGGCGCGCCGTCCACGTCTCGCCGTTGTCGAGTTTGACCGAGCCGTCGCCGTCGACGAACGTCTGCACGACACGCCCCCCCATCCCGTAGAGGGCGTCGACGTTCGTGCGCGCATCCGGCTCGTCGCGGTGAAGCAGTCGCAGCAGCAGCGGCCGGATCGTGAACAGCAGCACGGCCGAGAGCGCGGCGGCGATGCCGATCTGCAGCCACCACGGGCCGCCGAGCAGGTTGACGCCGAGCCCGCCGATCAGGGCGCCGGCCGCGAGCATGAGGAACGTGAACTCCAGCGTGAGCAGCTCGATGATGATGAAGACCAGTGCGAGCACGAGCCACGCGATCCACATGTACTGGGTCAGATCGGGCAGCATCGCCATCCCTTCGTCACGTCTGATTGGCACCCTACACCGCGTCGGCGACGACCCCGGTTGATAGGCTCGACCGCGGCCCGAAACGCGTCGCCGGGCACCGACATCCAGGAGCAGAACACATGTCCCAGACCCTCGAACCCGGCTCGCTGAGCGGCAGGACCGCGCTTGTGACCGGCTCGTCCCGCGGCATCGGCGCCGACACTGCCCGCTATCTCGCCGAGGCCGGCGCAAAGGTCGTGATCAACTACCGCAACAAGGCGCCGCGGGCCGAGAAGCTCGCGACGGAGCTGCGCGAGCTGGGCGTCGAGGTGCTCGTGGTCGGCGCGGACCTCACGGACGCGGCATCCGTGCAGGCGATGTTCGACGAGGTGGGGCGCGCCTTCGGCGGGCTGGATGTGCTCGTCCTCAACGCGTCGGGCGGCATGGAGTCGGGCATGGCCGAGGATTACGCGCTCCTGCTGAACCGCGACGCGCAGGTCAGCGTGCTCGAGACGGCCCTGCCGCTGCTGCGCGAGGGCTCGCGTGTGGTGTTCGTGACGAGCCACCAGGCCCACTTCATCCGCACCACCCCGACCATGCCCGAGTACGAGCCCGTCGCGCTGTCCAAGCGCGCGGGCGAGGACGCACTGCGCGAGCGCATCCCGGACCTCGTCGAGCGCGGCATCGAGTTCGTGGTGGTCTCGGGCGACATGATCGAGGGCACCATCACCGCCACGCTGCTCGAGCGCGCGAACCCGGGCGCGATCGCGGCACGCCGCGAGGACGCCGGCAAGCTGTACAACGTGTCGGAGTTCGCCGCCGAGGTCGCCGCGGCGGCCGTCGACCCGGTGCCGGCCGACAACACGCGGCTCGTCGGCGACGTCTCGTCGTTCGGGGCGGAGTGAGCATGCGGTCACACGACATCGAAGCGCTCGTCTCGGTCGGACGCCCCGCGGTCGCGCCCGACGGCTCGTTCACCGTCTTCGCGACATCGCGCCCCGACATCGCCGCCAACCGCAACGTCGGTCAGCTGTGGCGGATCGACCTCCCGGACGGCGCGCCGCGCCGCCTCACCCGCGGCACGTCAGACACCGCGCCGCGCCTGTCGCCCGACGGCACGCGCATCGCGTTCCTCCGCGGCGACGCCAAGGGCAAGCCGCAGGTGCACGTCGTCGACGCGGCCGGCGGCGAGCCCGTTCAGGCGACCGACGCCGTGCTCGGAGTCGAGGACTACGCGTGGTCGCCCGACGGCGCGACCATCGCCTACCTCGCGCGCGTGCCCGAGAAGGGGCGATACGGCAGTGTCGAGGGGCTGGATGCCTCGGCCGAGGCGCCGCGACACATCACCGGCATCCGCTGGCACGCGAACGGCATGGGCTACGTGGCGGATCGCCCTGCGCACGTGTTCGTGATCGCGGCACCGGCGACGGACTCGGAGCCGTTCTACGAGCCGGCCGCCGCCGTGCTGCCCGACGACACGACAACGCCGAAGAAGACGCTCGTGGCGGCCGAGGCGCGTCCGTTGACGGAGGGCACGACGTCGCACAGCGGTCTCGCGTTCACCGCCGACGGGCGGGACCTGCTCACGGTGCCCGACGACATCGAGCCCGACCGCCGCGATCTGCGCAGCCGCGTCGTCGCGATCGCCGTCGACGGCTCGGGCGAGCGCGAGGTGCTGGGCACCGACGCCGGGCTCTCGCTCTACGGCCTCGAGGTCGCGCCCGACGGCGCGATCGCGATGCTCGCCCACGAGGTCGGCGACGGTGTCGACTTCGTGGCTCCGGGCGTCGGCCTGTGGCTGCTCGATGCGGACGGCCCCCGGCGGCTCACCGATGCCGAGACGATCGACCTCGGCGAGGTCGGCAGCCACATCACGCCGTCGGGCGACGATTTCCTCGTGCAGGACCGCACGCGCGGGCGCGTCCGGCTCGTGCGGGTGTCACGCGCAGGGGAGCTGACAGAGGTGCTCGGCGACGAAGTCGAGGTCAACGGCCACGCCGCCGGCGGGGGCCGGATCGTCGCTTCGGTGGCGCGGCCCGAGTCGTACGGCGAGCTCGTGCTGTTCGACGGCGACGACGCGCGACCCCTGACCACGTTCGGCGCGGCGGCTGCGGCATCCGGAATCGTTCTTCCGACGGAGCTGACCGTCACCGGGCGTGACGGCTACCCGGTGCACGGGTGGGTCGCGACCCCCGAGGGCGAGGGCCCGTTCCCGGTCATCCTGCAAATCCACGGCGGGCCGTATGCCGCGTACGGCATCCACCTGTTCGACGAGACCCAGGTGCTCGTGGACGCCGGGTACGCCGTCGTGTACTGCAACCCCCGGGGGTCGGCGGGGTACGGTCGCGCGCACGGGCGAAGCATCCGTCGCGAGATGGGCACGGTCGACTTCGCCGACGTCATCGATTTCCTCGAGGGCGCGATCGCCGACGACGAGCGCCTCGACGGCGAGCGCGTGGGCATTCAGGGAGGCTCGTACGGCGGCTATCTCACCGCATGGGTCATCGCGCACGACCACCGCTTCGCCGGCGCGATCGTCGAGCGCGGCTTCCTCGAGCCGCAGTCGTTCCAGGGCACGAGCGACATCGGGTCGTTCTTCGGCGACGAGTATGTCGGCGTCTCGGCCGACGACATCGCGCGACAGAGCCCGATGGCCGTGGTCGGCCAGGTCACGACGCCGACGCTCGTGCTGCATTCCGAGCTCGACTTCCGCTGCCCGCTCGAGCAGGCGACGCGCTACTACACGGCGCTGAAGCGTCAGGGCACCGAGGCCGCGATGCTCGTGTTCCCCGGCGAGAACCACGAGCTGACGCGCTCCGGCCAGCCCCGCCATCGTGTGCAGCGCTTCGAGGCCGTGCTCGACTGGTGGAGGCGGCACCTGCCGGTCGGCTGACACGGCGCATGACGAAGGCCCGGGCGCGTGATGTCCCGGGCCTTCGTCGATCGAGATGGATGGGCGATCAGATGTCGCCCTTGAACGTGAACGCGCGGACGATGTTGATGATGCCGAGCACGACGAGCGAGATGCCGAGCAGCCACCACAGGACCACCGTCCCCCACACCGGCGAGAACAGCACCACGATGCCCGCGATGATGCTCAGGATGGCGAAGAAGATCGACCAGCCCTTCGACGCCGCGTCGCCGAGCGTCGAGAGGGCGACGATGCCCTCGACGATCCACATGATGCCGACGAGGACGCCGACGAACACCAGCAGCCAGCCAGTGGCCGCGGTCAGGTTGAACAGCGCGACGATGCCGCCGATGATGAACAGGATGCCGAGCAGAATGTGGCCGACGCGGGCCCAGCCGCCCTTCGTCCTGGAGA
This sequence comes from Microbacterium sp. CPCC 204701, assembly GCF_004010105.1. Lineage (GTDB taxonomy): Bacteria > Actinomycetota > Actinomycetes > Actinomycetales > Microbacteriaceae > Microbacterium. Next base: position 23,274 of record NZ_RRYE01000011.1, on the reverse strand, counting down.
AGATTCCGAGCCCCGCGTAGACGAGGCCGGCCGCGATCGCATAGATCGCGATGATGGCGGTGACGACGGCAAGGGTCTTGCCCGGCCACACGAGGATGAGGATGCCGACGATGACGGCGAGGACGCCGCCCACGCCGAGCGCCGTGCGGATGCCGTTGACGGTCGACTTCTCAGCCGCTGATTCCGTGGACATGCGTGGTCCTTTCTGGGAGTTTCCTGAACGTCGTGCTGCTAAAGCCTAGACCCCTGCTCGAACTTTGTGATGAAAAAGTTCGTGTGTCGTGACATAGCCTCCGCCCCCGGGATCGCGGCGAACGCGGAGGAGCGCTACCGTGAGCGTGCAGGCGTGAGGAGGGGCTATGGCCGTCATCTCGAGGGGATTCGGCGCTCGGCGCCGCGAAGGCGACCCGCGGCTGCCGCCTGGGCAGTATCTGACCGAGGATTTCCCGGTGCTCTCGGCCGGGCCCACACCACGGATCGATCTCGACGAGTGGCGATTCGACATCCGCACCGAATCGGGCGAGGGCGCCTCATGGTCGTGGAACGAGTTCATGGACCTCCCCGTCGAGGACGTCCACACCGACATCCACTGCGTCACCCGCTGGTCGAAGCTCGGCACATCATGGCGAGGAGTCTCACTCGACACGTTGATCGACGCGGTCGAGACCGACGCCTCGTACGCGATGGCGCGCTCGTACGGCGGCTACACCACCAACATCCCGCTCGACGAGATCCTCGGCGGCCGCGCGTGGGTGGCGTTCGAGTTCGAGGGGGAGCCGCTCGACCCCGAGCACGGCGGACCCGCGCGCCTGCTCGTGCCGCACCTGTACTTCTGGAAGAGCGCCAAGTGGGTGCGCGGCATCACCCTCATGGACGACGACGAGCCCGGATTCTGGGAGCAGAACGGCTACAACATGCACGGCGACCCGTGGACCGAGGAACGGTATTGGTGACAGTCGGCGGATGGCGGCCGGCGCGCGTCGTCGAGACGCTTCCGGCGACCCCCTCGGCGCGCATCCTGCGTCTCGCCGTCCCGGGATGGCCGGGGAGCCTCGCGGGCCAGCACGTCGATGTCCGGCTGACCGCCGAAGACGGCTACCAGGCCGTGCGTTCCTACTCGTTGGGCTCATACGGAGCGAGCGAGACGATCGAGCTCGGCGTCGACGAGATCCCCGACGGCGAGGTTTCGCCGTATCTCGTGCGTGACGTTCTCCCCGGGGATGAGCTGGAGGTCAAGGGGCCGCTGGGCGGCTACTTCGTGTGGCGGCCCGGGGGAGTGGCGCCGGTGCAGCTCATCGCGGGCGGCTCGGGCGTGGTGCCGTTGATGGCGATGGCGCGGGCGGCGACGGATGCCGGAGCCACGACATCCGTCCGCCTTCTGTACTCGACCCGGGCGCACGAGAACGCGATATATCGCGATGAGCTGAACCGTGCGGCCTCGAACGGGGGAGTAGCGGTGTCGTGGGTGTACACGCGCGCCGCGCCGTCCGGCTGGGACGGCCCCGTCGGCCGCCTCGACGACGCGCGTCTGCGCGACGCGGTGTGGCCGCCTGAACAGGAGCCGACCATCTACGTGTGCGGGCCGACGGGATTCGTCGAGCATGTCGCCGACGCGCTGGTGCGGCTCGGGCATCCGCCCGCACGGATCAGAACCGAACGCTTCGGAGGTGCATGATGCGAGCCGAGACCGCGCGGAGCACAGTCGACGGCAACGCGGCGGCAGGACTGCTGGCCGACGTCTTCGGCGTCGATGTGACGGTGCTCGTGGGTGTCTGCGGCGGCTGCTCGGCCGCGGCGCCACTCGCCGAGACGACGGTGGAGCTCGATGAGACCGCGGCGATCGTGCGCTGTCGCTCGTGCACGCACACCCTGCTCACCGTGCTGCGCACGCCCTCCGGCATCCGGCTCGTCATCGGAACGCTGCGCGTGCTCGAGCGGCGCTGACGGCCTCGGACTCGTCAGCCGAGCAGGAGGGTGATCAGGATGAGCACCGGCACGCAGCCGAGCGTCGTCAGGAACACCGTGTCACGCGAGATCGTTTCGCCGACGTCGTAGCGCTGCGAGTAGTTGAAGACGTTCTGTGCCGTGGGCAGGGCGGCGAGCACCGTGACGATGAGTACGTCGTGCGGGGGGAGTGCGAACGCGAACTCCGCGACCGCCCACGCGATCACCGGCATCGCCACGAGCTTGAGACTCGTCGCCAGCAGGATGTCGCGCCGCCGGCCCGACGGGGCGAGCACCCGCTGACCGTGCAGCGAGATGCCGTAAGCGATGAGGAGGATGGGCACGCATGCATCGGCGAGCAGCTGCGCCGGCTCCATCACGATCGGCGGAAGCTCGATCCCGAGCACCGAGACGAGCGTCCCGAGTGCCGAGCCCAGCACGATCGGGTTCGTCGCCACACGTGCCACGGCCCGCCAGCGGGACGTGCGCGCAGACGTCGCGGCATCCAGGATCGCCATCGTGAGGGGCGTGAGGACCAGCAGCTGCATCAGGATCACGGGGGCGGGATACGCCGCGCTGCCGAGCAGGTAGACCGACAGCGGGATGCCGATGTTGTTGGAGTTGACCTGCCCGGCGCTGAGGGCGCCGATGACGGTCTCGCCGACGGAGCGCCGCCAGGCGACCCGCGCGACGACGGCATGCACGGCGATGACGGCGAACGCCGCGATGGCTGACACGGGGAGGAGGGCCGAGAACAGCGTGCGCACGTCGGCCTGCGCCAGCACGACGAACAGCAGGAACGGCGACAACACGAAGAACGCCAGCCGTGCGAGCACCGGCCGGGCGTGCTCACCCAGAAGGTCGATGCGGCCGAGTATCCAGCCGACCGCAATGGCCACGCCCACGACGACGAATCCGGTGAGCGACTCCAGCACGGTCCGAGCCTAGAGAAATCGTTCTCGCGTTCCGAATCGCGTGCCACGCTCTGTGCTCGACGCTGGGCTGACACACACTCAACGGGTTCGCTGATAATGCACATTATGTCAGTTCGGGGTTGCAGTACCCGTTTGCGAAGGCTGTACCCGCCTCCCCCGGGATCAAGCATCGGGCAATGGAGAGAAGGCCTCGCCGTGCATGAGGGTCAATTGCGACTCGATCCCGAGGTGGCAGCTCAGCTGGTGTGGGATCAGTTCGGCGCAGACGTTGGTGAAGTTCGACCGTTCCCGACTGCTGCGACGACCAGATATGTGTTCCGATCGGATGACCGCGAAGCTCGCGGTCGACGCCGTCCGCAACGCCGTCGCGCGCCGCGGTGAGGTCACCGGCTGCATTCTGCACGCGGACAGGGGCAGCCAGTTCCGCAGCCGGGCCATGGCCCAGGAACTCCGGCGACACGACATGGTCGGATCGATGGGCCGCGTCGGCGCGGCCGGGGACAACGCGGCGATGGAGAGCTTCTGGTCGCTTCTGCAAAAACGTCCTCAACCAGCAGCGGTGGGCGACGCGTCAGGAGCTGCGCCTGGCCATCGTGGTCTGGATCGAGCGGAAGTATCACCGTCAGCGAGCCCAGGACACCCTCGGCGGCGTGACGCCCATCGAGTTCGAGGCCAAGCTAACCGAGCCGCTCACACTCGCGGCCTAAACGGAACCTGTCACCAGTTCGTTCCTCACGCCCCATCACGGCAACCAGGTCAAACAACGTCCCTGGAGATTGCATCTAGCGAGCCGATAACGAAGCAAACAGCTGACCGCAGGCCGTCGATCCCTCGACCGCTTGGCCTGGCTTTCTCGATCACGGGGTTGTCCCGCCCTATCGTTGTGGGATGCGCGGGATCCAGGTCGACGAACGAGACTCGTCGTGGGAATCGAACGAGCCCCGCTACCGCATCTACGTCTTCGAGGGCGCCGGATCGGCGGTTACTACCGTCGATCTGATCGACGCCTCCTTCGAGGACGCCGAATGGTCCGCAACCACGCTCGCCGGCGATGACCAGTTGTGGTCGATCGCGCTGGTGGTCGATGACTCCACCCACGGACGCGGCCTGATCTGGCTGGTCGGGGGTGACTACAACTCGCGCCCGAAGTCGCCTCGGGAGTGGCGAATGCGCGCGGAGATGCAAGACCGTCTGCTCGCGCACCGGAACCGGAAGGGGCTTCCGCTCACTCTCCCGGACGGGCGGCGGGTAATCCGGCTCTTTCCGGATTGGGGACGCGAGTGGCCGTTTTGGGAGTCCTTCAGCGAGCAATACACGCTCGACGTCGGCGACCTGCCGCTGAGCAATGAGCTCGCCGCCGAAATTCACGAGTGGAACGCCGCCTGGCAGTCTCGCGAGGAAATCGAGCCTGTCCCCGATGGCTGGATCGAACACGGGCGGCAGCTCCACGCGCGGATGCAGACAGAGCTCGAGGCGATCGCCGAGGTACGCCCGGACTTCGACTCGCTCTGACAACCTCACCCAAGAATGGGAGCGTATAGCGGTCCTCCCAGCGCGCCGACGCCCCTCTCCCCCGGGCTGCGAGCCTGCGGGAGACCTGGATGCCCGTCTACCCTGCCCGGTGATATTGCGCGCTCAGGAGCGCTGAACGTCTGGCCCAGGCGTACGGTTAGTGAGGAAACGGGCAACGCGCTTTCCCAACAGAGTGCTCGGGTCCTACTGACATGACCTGATACTCGGCAGAGAACTTGCTTTCCACTCGCTCCGGCACTCCTACAACACACCTCATAGAGGCTGGCTTCGGTTCGCTCTTCGTCCAGCAGCAGGTCGGCCATGAATATGCTTCCACCACCGCGCTCTTCACCGGGGCTCAAGTGATTCCCGCTCCGCATCCCTGAGGCGAACCCTTGACAGCGCAATGGCAGACGCGCTCACGCACGGACTGGAGTATTGAGATGCGACCCGGCGACTACGCCTGATTCCTGGCCGTAGGGGTGTCCGCGGCCTGCGCCGTTTGGCGGCAGCGAGTTACTCGTTGAGCGTGGGTGATTTCGCGAGGGGTGCTTTGCGGATGTCGTCGATCATCCAGACGTCGCCGACTTTGACCAAGGTCAGCTCACGTGCCTGCGCATATCGTTCGTTTTGCTCGAGGTCGCGGGCGCGCAGGTACTCATCAATGCCCGTGGTGAAGTGGAGAATCGATTCGAAGCCCACCGTTGCTCGGATCCGGTCCTGACTGATTGTAGATCTCGACCAGGCGACGCCGAGCTGCTCGGTGGTCAGGTCGTTGTCGCGGTAGAGCGCGATCGTGGCGTCGCGGTAGCCTTCTGCGTCGAGCTTGGCGATGAACTCTTCGGAGTAGAACGAGAACTCCTCGCCGACGGCGGTCTCGACGGTGTTGGCGGTGCGGTTGTCCACCGCGGCCGAATGCAGCGCGACCGTGCGCTGGATTGCGATCACGTCGGGGTCGTCGTCGAGCAGCGGGGTGTCGCTTCCTTCGATCGTCCACAGCGTCTGGGTACTATCGCGCTGCGGCTGCGGTGGTGCCGATTCCGCCGCCGGTGGGGCGGGCGACGCGGCGTCGGGTTGACCGACGCATCCGGTCAAGGCGCACATTGCGGCGAGTATGAGACAGATGGCGAGACCGGCGCGTGCAGGTCGGGTGGGCATCGAGGTTCCTTCACTCGGGCCTCGTGGGCGGGCGACGGCGTGCCGCACGCCCACGAGGCGTTCGGTGGGCGTCAGACGGCTGGAGCGGCCTTCAGCTTCCATTGCGCCGACCACCAGCCGGCACCGGCCTTGCCGTACTCGAGATAACCGGTGCGGTTCTCCACGTGGATGGCGCCAAGGGTGGTCAGGTTCTCCAACCGGAAGAAGCCACCGCCCATGTCGGGCGTCCGCCAAACCGACGTCTGTTTCTTCAGCGGGAGGTTGGCGTTGTCCTTCCAAGCACCGGCCGCGACCGGAGCCACCTTGCCATGCAGGACGCTGGTCTGGTCGTCGCCGAGGTGAAGGTACCCGTTGGTGAGGCGGTTGCGCAGCCGGAGGTCGCCGGTGCCGGTTTGCTCGGGCGCCCACTGCGCCGCCCAGTTCCCCATCGAAACAGACCCGAATCGGACCTTGGCGTCATTGTCGGCGATACTCGCGTACCCGGGCAGGTTCCGGTTCGTCAAGAGCTTCCACGTGTCGGAGAGTTCCTCGGAGTATCCCGCGTCGGACTTGAAGACACGCAGGTAGTCGACCTCGAACTGCTTGGGCCAGACCCCGTTCGGTGCGCCCGATCCGGCACCGGTGTAGATGTTCATGATGATCCCCATGGCCTGGTTCGGGGCGTCATTGATCGTCTTGACGAGCTGCCCGTCGTAGTAGAACTTGAGCTCCCAAGGCGTCCAGTCCATCCCGTAGATGTGGAACTCCTCCGTCGGGGCGCCCGAGACCGGCACGGTGTCCAGTGACCATGAGGACAAGAAGTCCGGGTCTCCCCAGCCGTACGCGGCGATCCGCCACTTGTCGGGGGTGCTGAAGAAGGTCTCGATGAAGTCGATCTCAGGCTGCGCGGACGTCGAGGTATCGGTGCCAACGAGCCAGACCGCCTGGTGCCCGCCGCCGCCGGCGTTTGAGAGCTTGGCCCGGACCTCGAAGTACCCGTACTGCGTGGTGTACCCGTTGAACGTGGGCAGGTCGTTGCGGTTCACGGCGCTCCCGTTGAACTTGTGCCAGTTGTTCGCGTTGTACGTCTGGATCGCAGAGGAGACCACCGTGCCGTCCTGGGCGGGATTCCACGGCGGTTGATCCTGTTCGACCCGCAGCTTGATCGTGCCGTCGGAAACGGTGTACCGCGCGTCGGTGGCGTCGATGTTCTCCGGCGCCACCCAGTGTGGGAGGTAGTTCGGCAGCCAGCGGGTCGTGTCGAGGGCGGTCCCGTCGAACTCCTCATTGAAGTCGAGGGTGTACCCGGGCTTGGTGGGACTGTTCGGCGGGGCGTCCTCGGCCTGCGCCGCCGACACGCCGCCGCCGGCGACCAACGCCGCCGCGGCGAACCCGATCAACACTGAACGGAGATGCATTCTCATCGTGCTTTCCTTTTTTTGTGGGGGGCGTGCGGGAGATTCGACTAGCCGACGGCGAGAGCGCCGATCGATTGGAGTTCGACGACCGTGCTGGTGTTGCGGGCCTGCTCGGCGGCCCACACGAGCTCATGCGAGTGAAGGCTGTCGCGTCCGCCGGATTCGATCAGTGCACGATCGCCGGTGCGGACCGCGTCGAGGAACGCATCGATGAGCGAGGCATCCGCCCCGCCGTGTCCGTCCGCGGCGCTCGCGCCATCGAGCGTTGAGGTCTCCATGGTCTCCCTCGTATTGGTTGTGAATTCGTGCACGACGAGGCGCCTTCCGTCTCCGTCGATGCTGCCGAGAGTGCCGAAGATCCGGGTCTTGCGGAAGTCGAGATCGGTGAATGCGGTCACGGTGAAAGACGCGGTGACGCCGCCCGTGTACTCGAGGTTGACGACCTGGTGGTCGGCGACGTCGTTCCTGCCGTTGAACACACATTCGCCATAGGGTCCGGTGCGGAGCGCCTCATCAACGCGTTCCGCGGTGACCTGCGGGGTGAGGACCGCGAGCGGCCACCGTTCACCGACCGGATCGCCGAGAAATCGGCCATAGATGGTCGGCGCCGAGTAGGCGCAGGAGTTCACGAGGGCGCAGTCGACGCAGCGATCGGCAGCGCCGGTGGGCATATTCGCAGGGGTGAAGAAGCTCAGGCTGCCGAACGAGGAGACGCGGCGCACCGGCCGGCCGATGATGTGGCTCAGCCAATCGAGGTCATGACTGGACTTCGCCATCAGCATGGAGCTCGACTCGGCCTCCCTTGCCCAGTTGCCCCGAACGTAGGAGTGCGCGAAGTGCCACCAGCCGATCGGCTCGAGGTGCTCCACGGACACGATTTCTCCGATTCGCCCACTGTCGAGCAGTGCCTTGAGCGCACGGCTGTAGGCGCTGTAGCGCATGACGTGGCAGACCATGAGTAACACGTTGTTCCGTTCGGCAGCCTCGACGATGCGGAGGCTGTCCTCCCGGGTCGGCGCCATGGGCTTCTCGAGCAGGAGGTGATACCCGGCTTCGGCGAACGCCACCGCAGGGCCGACGTGGAGCCGGTCGGGGGTGGCGATAACCGCGGCGTCCGCGAGCGGCGACGTCGCAGCGAGCTCCCCCCAATCCGAGAACACGGCATCGCCAGGGAGCGCGTACTCCTCAGCGAACGCGGCACGCCGTTCCGGGTCGGGCTCGACCACGGCAACGACCTCCGCTCTTCCGGTGGCCACCGCGAGCCGTGCGTAGTTTGTACCGCGGGAGCCTGCGCCGATGACGGCAAGGCGCACGAGTTCTGACATGGAGCTGGATCCTTCTCCGGGGACGTGCGAGCTCATTTGATGGAGCCCTGCAGCATGCCGCTGATGAAATGGCGTTGGAAGATGAAGTACAGGATCACGATCGGGCCGATGACGATCAGGGTCCCGGCGGCAAGCAGGGGGATGTTCTCACCGAACTGCTGCACGAAGGTCCCGAGGCCGGACGGCGCAGTGCGCATGGTGGGGTCGCGCAGCAGGATGAGAGCGAGGAGGAACTGATTCCACGCCCACATGAAGTTGAGCAGGCCGAGGGTGACGAGTGCCGGGCGCGCTGTGGGCAGCAGGATCTGCGTCAATACGCGGAAGCTGGATGCTCCGTCGAGTTGCGCGGCTTCGATGAGCTCGCGCGGGATCGATTCGAAGTAGGCCCGCATCCAGAAGATGCCGAACGGCATGAACGCTCCGGCGAGCGGGAGGATCACCGCCCAATAGGTGTCGATCAGACCAATGGCCCGGAAATCGAAGTACAGAGGGATCACGATCGCCTCGTAGGGCAGGGTCAGCCCGGCGATGAAGAACGCGAACAGCACAGCCTTGCCCTTGAGACGCATAGTGCCCATCGCGTACCCGGCGAGGGTCGCACAGGCGAGGGCGATCGGCACGACGACGACTGCGATGATCGCGCTCGAGCGGATAAGCGAGGCGAACCCGGCCGCCGTCCACGCTTCGGCGAAATTCGACCATTGCGGGTCGCTCGGCCATTCAAGCTTCGGTGCAAGGGTGTCGCTCGGCTGCAGGGCTGCACTCATCAACGCGAGGAACGGGACGATCACCGATGCCGCAGCAACGATCAGGAATGCGCCTGCGAGCGCGCGTGGGGCGAGGCGGTTCATGGCCGCTCCTTTCCGAGTCGCCCGACGATCGCCACGATCGCAAGGATCAGTGCGCTCAGCACGGTTGCGAGGGCGCAGGCGACGCCGACCCGGTTCGAGGTGAAGACAAGTTGGTAGATCAGCACGCCCGGAACGGTCGTGGCGCGGCCGGGGCCGCCGCCAGTAGTCACGTAGACGACGTCGAAGCTCGCGAGGGCGGAGATGATTGTCACGGTCACGGCGATGACGATCTCGGGGCGCAGCCCGGGCAAGGTGACGTGGAAGAACTGCCGCACCGAACCGGCACGGTCGATTCGAGCGGCCTCGTAGAGCGACGGGTCGATCTTCTGCATTCCGGCGAGGAGCAGCATCGTGCAGAGCCCGGTCGTCACCCACGTGCCCACGAGTCCGACGGCGAAGTAAGCCCAATCGAAGTCCCCGAGCCATGCGCGGGTCAGGTCTCCGAGGCCGACGCCTGTGAGGAGCTGGTTGATCGGGCCGTCGGAACCGTAGAGGTAGCGCCAGATCACACCTACCGCGACCAGCGGCAGGATCTGCGGAAGGAAGAGGATGGTGCGGAGGATGCCCTGGCCGCGTCGCTGCCGCGCGGCGATCACTGATGCGATGATCAGTCCGAATCCGACCGGGAGCACCGTGTAGAAGAACACGAATCCGAGGCCGTTCAGCAGTGAGGTTTGCAGCAGCGGCTCGTTGAGGACGGTGACGTAGTTCTCGAGACCTACCCAGGTGGAGGCGCCGATGCCGTCCCACTCGTAGAACGAGATCCAGATGCTGTGCAGCCATGGAGCAGCAACGAAGAGGCTGTAGAAGATCAGGGCAGGCGCGATGTACGCCAATGCGACGAGCGCTTGCCTGCTATGAGCCCAGCGCAGCGCGGCTCGATGCGTCGATGAGATTGCTGCCTGCCGTTGCCTCGGCGAGTCGGCGCGGACCGCGCCGGCCGGAATGGGGGCGTCGGTATTCGACGCCCCCATTCTGGTGACGGTGCGGTCGCTCAGGTCAGCCCTGACCATGTGTCTGGGTCCAGTCCGTCTGGACCTGGGTGATGAAGTCCTCGGGAGTGATCTTTTTCGCGAGGAGCTCCTGGCTGGCGGCGGTGAGCGTGTCGTTCATGGTCGCGGTCGCGTTGTTGTTGAACCCGACGAGGCCGTTGGCGTCGACCACCCGGCTCCACGCGTCGACGATGCCTTCCTTGATGGTGCCGGGGTCGGCGGTCGCGGCCGACGGGTCGACCGGCATGAAGCCCTGCGCGAACTGCTGCTCGGAGGCCTCGGGCGAGTTCAGGAAGTTCAGGAAGGCGGCGGCCGCGTTCGGGTGCTCGCTCTTCGATGAGATCGCGTAGGCCACCGAGGTGCCGATCGCCGTCACGTTCTCGCCCGGGAACGGCGCGAAGCCCGCGTCCGCTCCTAGGCCGTCGCCGATCTTCGCCGCGTCCCAGTTGCCGTCGACGAAGAACAGGCTGTTCCCCGTGATGAACTGGTCGACCGCGCCCTGCAGGTCGACGCCGTTCGCGTCGGTCGGCAGGTAGCCGGCGGCGTTCCACTCGTCGAGCTTGGAGGTCGCGAGCTGGTTGCCGGCGGTGTCGAAGTCGGCGCCCTCGGTGCCGAACACCCACTTCGCGGCGTCATTCGCGCCGTCGATGGACTGGCCGATCAGCTGGATCACGAAGCTCGAGTGGCCCTGGGCGTTGCCAAGCTGCAAGGGGACGATGCCGGCGGCCTTCGCGGTCAAGAGGTCAGCCTCGAGCTCGTCGAGCGTGGTGGGCGCCTGGGTGATGCCGAGGTTCTCAGCGACGGCCTTGTTGTAGTACAGGCCGACGATCGAGAATCCTGCCGGTGCCGCATACAGCGCGCCGCCCGGGCCGAGCGTCGTACCGTCTGCGGCGACACGCCACTGGTCGAGCTGGTTGCTCGGATACACATCCGCCCAGCCGTACAGATCGGCGTACGGGTCGAGGTCGAGCACGAGATCGTTCTTCACAGTGTTCGCCACGCTGTTCAGCAGGACGATGTCGGGCGACTTCGTCGAGCTCAGCGCGAGGTTGACGCTCTTGTTGTAGTCCTCGTAGCTCGTCTGCTCGTACTCGACGGTGATGTACGGGTACTGCTCCTCGAAAGCCGCGATCGTCGCCTTGGTTGACTCCCCCGATTCCGGCGTCGAGACGAGGTTCAGCGTGATTTCCTCGCTGCCGAGATCCTTGCTCACCTCCTCGGCGGGACTGTTCGAACCGATCGAACCGCCGGGCGCGCAGCCCGCGAGAAGTGCCGCGACGGCGAGAGTGCCTGCGGCGGAGAGGACAAGCTTGCTCCGTTGCATGATGCTCCAAGATTGGGGTGCTGCAAAGCCGAGGGAAGATTTCACAAGGCCATTTCGTTTTAGGAGACTACGTCCCCCCTCGTCTGATGTCAACTCAGGTCGAACGATTTCACAAATCCCTTTCATTTTCGTTATCATCGTGATCACAAGAAGGAGGAGATCGTGACGCTCCGAGGAAACGATGTGGCGACACTTCGGCGAATCAACTCCCGGGCGGTGCTCCGTGAGCTTCACTTCGATGACGGCGGAGCCCGGTCTGTCACCGAACTCGCGAAGCGGGTCGGCCTCTCGCGGCCCACAGTCGAGGCGGCTCTGGCGGACCTCGCAGCCGAGGGTTGGGTTGAAGAAATCTCCGCGGTCGCGTCGCCGCACAAAGCTGGCCGCCCAGCTCGTCGCTACCGTTTCGCTGCACGAGCTGGTGTCGTCGTCGGCATCGACCTCGGGCCGCACACCATCGCCGTGATCGTCGCAGATCTTCGCGGCGAGCCGCTTCACATCGAACGACGGAGCGGCCTCGATCTCTCCTCGGGCGACGCGGCATGGAGTGCCATCCACGAGCTCACTCTGGCTGCGATCCGAGCGGCTCGCGTGACACCCGCAGGCATCCGTGCGATCACGGCCGGAGTGCCCGCCATTGTCGACGCCGACGGTGACATAGCCCTGACGACGGTGGTGCCCGACTGGCTCGCGTCTCGGTTGCCTGAACGGCTACGACATGCCTTCCCCACAGTGCGGGTGTTCTTCGACAACGACGCCAAACTCGCCACCCTCGCCGAGACCGAATGGGGCTGCGCGGCAGACGTAGAGAACGCGGTATTCCTCCTCGCAGGTCACCGCCTCACCGCCGGGCTCATCGTCAACGGCAAGGTGATTCGCGGCCGCCACGGTGGTGCCGGCGAGATCGGCGCCAACGCCGTCGTTGGTTGGGAGCACGCGGTTGGCCGCTTCCGGGAACGGATCGGCGACTCGAACGTGGAGTCTGTGCTCGACGCTGCGGCACGCGAGGATCCCGCGTCGGTCGCGGCAGTCACGGCCTTCGCCGACGATATCGCCACCGGCCTCGGAATGCTGATCCTCGCCATCGATCCGCAGATCGTCGTGGTCGGCGGTGGATTCGCCCGCGCAGGCGTTCCCTTGTTGGAGGCCCTCGAGGCGGCGGTGCGCCCGCAGTGCCTGTTCATGCCTGCATTTGCGCTTTCGTCAGTAGGCGTCGATGCTGTGGCACGCGGAGGTGTCGCACATTCGCTCACCTACGTTCGTGTCTCTCAGATGGAACTCACGGTGGCCTAGACGAAATGTCGAGGATCGATCGGCAGGCGATTGAGCGTCACCTCACAGAACCGATTGCGCCGGCGGTGCAGGCGCAGGTCGATAGTCCGTCACGACAATCTCGATGATGGCTAGGCGGCTTCGAGCCTCCAAAGAGAGCCTTGTCAAGAATTCGGCTACGCGACTTCACCATCAGAAGTTGTACTACTTGCGAAATTCGCAATCACTGCAGAAACGGGTATCACCCGGCGCGCTCCCCTGAGTAGCCGGAGAGCGTCTCCACCTATTCCCGATAACTCAAAATGACGATCCCGTCAATGACCTCATCACAGACCGCAGCCGCACTGACCATCGACTGCCGACCCAAGGAGCCCACCCATGCCTAAGCACACGTCATCACTGTTGGTCGCGCGAGAGCAAGCTCTCGCAGTTCGCTCCCTGTACGAAGTACTCGAGGAGCGTTTCAACGGGAAGACCTGGTCACTGCACGAACTGATGATCGGATTCTCCAACGACGTCGGCTACATCGGCCGCCTCCTACTCGCCCACGAAGGAACCTGGGGCATCGACGGGGACCCTCGGGCCGAGCTGCAACACAAGCTCGCCGAATCCGTCTGGTGGACATTCGTTCTCGCCGACAAGCTCGACATCGACCTTGACGAGGCTTTCGCCAACACGATGGCCAGCATCCGCGCCGGGCTGGAATCCACCATCGCCCGCACCGGATCCTCTGAGCCGAACCAGCCCTGACCCCTCCCCGCATCCACAAGAAGCCCAAGGAGCAGGAAATGACCGCCACCCAGCCGACTCAGCACCTGCATGCGTCCAACGCACCCGAGCATGTACGCACACCTCGCGTGAACTACGTCGCCGTCCTCGGCGACGGCGCACCCGGCAGCGACGAGTTCTACCGCAAGAAGATCCTCGTCTCCGCCATCGCCCGCGTCCTCAACGAAAGCGACGAGACACCAGTCGTGGAGCTCCAGTTCTGGTACCCAGAAAACTCCGCACCAGTGGACATCGCCGACTTCTACAGCGTGAACCCCATCCCGTCTCTGTTGTACCGCGTACTCGCCCAGATCCCCGAAGGCACGACCGCAGCACACATCGCCGCCGCACGCACCCGCGCCGCGAGTACCGCGGACATCGCCAGCGACGATGTAGCGGCATTCTCGATTCCCGAGCAGGATGTCGTTCAAGTCATGCACCACGGGCCGTTCGCGCAGGAGTTCGCTACTCTCGAACGACTCGGTGACTACGCGCAACGGCGGGATCTGCACCGAGCCGGACCCCACCACGAGATCCACCTGGACGCCTTCACTCGGACAACCCCGCAGGGCACTCTCCGCACAATACTCAGAGACCCGGTCATGTAGCCCTCGCCCGGCATCGGAGTGACCAGTGGGCTAAGGGTGAGAGTCGTTACATATGTCAACTTAGGTCGACGCCTCGCCGGCACCCGACGTCGCTTCAGCGAGTCGCTCCGCGCGTTCCTGTTGTCGACGCCAGGACTCTCTTCCGGCCAAGCGCACCCGCACCCACCCTGGGGTGTTGCCTCTGGCGTTCATCTGGCGGCCAGGGGCTCGGTCATCTGCTCTCGTCGCATGGGGCGGCCCGAGCGGCCGTTGGCGCGTCCGAGTGGTCGCAGTCAGGGGCGCGGCCTCATCCCCGGAAGGGAGGGGTGAAATTCATTCATGGGCGACCGTGTGCGTGGTGGAGGTGAGTTGCGGAATCGAGAATCGGGTATGTCCGAGATCCAGATCGAACGGCACGTTTGTTCCTCGGTCCGCGTAGACGACCCCCATGACCATCAGTAGCCCCGCGACATCGACCTGAAACGGGATGAGACCGCCGGATTCAGCCGCGAGGGATGCGGACCAGAGGATCAGTCCCGCCCCGAGAGCAGCTGCAACCGCGTCCAGCAGGATCTTCCGCTGCGGGTACTCCCCTGAGGCAGTCCTCCTTTCAGCACGACTCAGTACCCGCTCGTGATTCGGCGCGCCGCTCTCTACCGCGTACGGTGTGGCTATGCTGCCCATCGATACCCCGAGACTTCGTTTCAGGCCGATGACACCCGCCGACCTGGACGCGATGGCCGGACTCTTGGGCGACCCTGACGTGATGCGGTTCTATCCGTCGCGAAAAACGCGCGGCGCGGCGGCCGAGTGGATCGCGTGGAACCAGAGGAACTACGCGGAGTACGGGTACGGCCTCTGGATCATCGAGACGCTCGACGGTGAGTTCGTCGGCGACTGCGGTCTGACCTGGCAGGACGTCAACGGCGTTCGCAAGCTCGAGGTCGGGTACCACGTCGGCGTCGAGTGGCAGGGACGCGGCCTCGCGACCGAGGCCGCGGCCGCGTGTCGCGACTTCGCATGCGCGCACGTCGACACCGACGAGCTCGTGGCGATCATGCACCCGGACAATCGCGCTTCTGAGCGTGTGGCGGAGAAGATCGGGATGAACCGTGTCGAAGACGACCGCACCGGCAGCACCGCTGCGCGCAGGGTGCTGAGCATACGCATCTAGTTCTCCGCGGTGGCTTCAGTTCGAGCAGGCGTCATCCCCTCATCCGGACCCGATCGAATCGGACCGGAGAGATCGGGCGCGGTCCGTGCGCGATGGACAGAGTTGGAGGCGAAGGGAGAACCGTGATCACTGAGCTCAACCGCCTCGTCGACTACGTCGAGGCGAACCTGGCAGACGAGATCGACGTCGACGGCTTCGTCCGCGGGGCCGGCACCACCGAGTACCACCTGCGCCGGATGTTCTCGTCGCTGGCAGGCATGCCGCTGTCGGAGTACATCCGGCGACGGCGGATGACCGTTGCCGCCGCCGAGGTCATCGACGGCGACGACGA
This sequence comes from Microbacterium sp. CPCC 204701, assembly GCF_004010105.1. GTDB lineage: Bacteria > Actinomycetota > Actinomycetes > Actinomycetales > Microbacteriaceae > Microbacterium. The sequence continues at coordinate 7,707 of NZ_RRYE01000011.1, read as the reverse complement.
GCTGCTCGGCATCGCGGTGCGTTACGGATACGGCTCCACCGAAGCGTTCGGCCGGGCTTTCCGTGCCGTCCACCAGGCGAGTCCTGCCGACGTGCGCCGTGATGGCGGTCCCCTTTGCACACAACCGCAGCTCAGGTTCCGCCTGACCGTAGAAGGGAGCTTCCCCATGCATGCCCGAATCCTCGACCGACCCGCCTTCCGACTCGTCGGACACGCAGCCCGAGTACCGCTCGTGTACGAAGGCGTCAATCCGCACATCCAGGCTCACATCGCCTCGCTCCCGCGCGAGGAGCACGGTCGCTTGAAGGCGCTCAGCACGACGGAGCCCGCAGGACTCCTCCAGGTGAGCGCGGACGTCGACCCGGACTACGCCGAAGGCAGCGAGCTGACGTACCTCCACGGCGTCGCGCTCGACACGCAGACGCAGGTTCCCGACGACCTCGACGCGATCGATGTGGCTGCGGGCGCGTGGGCCGTCTTCCGCACGTCCGGACCTCACCCGAGCGCCCTGCAGTCGACGTGGGCGGCGACGGCGACCGACTGGTTCCCGTCGAACCCGTGGCGCCTGCGCCCCGGCCCGTCGATCGTCGCGGTGCTCGAACGGGCCGACGACTTCAGCACGGCCACGTGCGAGCTCTGGCTGCCTGTCGAGCGCGACTGATCCGGCGTGTGCGCTCCCCGCGTTCGGCGGTGGAGTGCACACGTCTGGCAGACTTCCGGGATGCCTCATTCCGACGACCTCGCACGACTCTGGCCTGCGGCATCCGTTCGCGCCCGCTCGGGCGATCTCGAGCTCCGCTGGATCGACGACGGACTGCTGGTCGAGTTGGCCGAACTCGCGTCGCGCGGCGTCCACGCGCCGGACGCGATGCCGTTCGAGCACCCGTGGACGCGTGGCACACCGGAGGATGTCGCCCGCAGCGTGCTCACCTACCAGTGGGCGCTGCGCGGGCGCCTCTCCCCCGACAACTGGGCACTCGAGCTCGCCGTCGTGCACGAGGGAACCGTGGTGGGCGTGCAGGGACTCGTGGCCGATGACTGGTCCGTGCTGCGGACCGTCAAGACGGGGTCGTGGCTGGGCATCGCCCACCAGGGCCGCAGTATCGGCACGCGCATGCGCATTCTCGCGCTGCATCTGGCCTTCGACGGCCTGGACGCCCTCGAGGCCCACTCCGGCGCGTTCGTCGACAACCCGTCTTCGAACGCGGTGTCACGTCGCGTCGGCTACGACCACGACGGCGCATTCCGCATCGCGCGTGAAGGCGCCGCGGTGTGGCACAACCGGTACGTCATGTCGCGAGAGAGGTGCGAATCGCTGCGTTTGCAGCACGCCAACCTGCTCGGCGCGCCGATCGAGCTCACCGGCGTCGATGGCCTGCGCGGCATGATCGAGGCCCAGCAACAGGCCTGATCGCTACACGAAGCGGGGGTGGGCGATGATCGCCCACCCCCGCTTGCGTTGCGGACTCAGAGGCCTGTGGCGTCGTCCGTCGAGCTCGTGCTGTGACGGGTCACGCGCTCGCCTGCGGTCGGATCGACAGCCGAACGGCTGACGGTCTCGGACCGGCGGCGGCGCATCAGGAGCACAAGCCCTACCAGGAAGATCACGACACCCGCGCCCATCAGGATGTAGCCGACCATGTCGAGGTCGATCCATCCGACCTCGACGTTCAGCGCGAACGTGAGTACGGCTCCGATGGCGAACAGCACGATCCCTGCGCCGATGCTCATGCGATGCTCCTTTCCGGGGCACGGCGATCCGCCCTCCCCATTCGCGGGACGCGTTCGTCCCGCATTCACGTTCCCGTATCGCGCCCTCTCACGTCAGGGGCTTGACAGAGGGCGGATGCCGCGGCATCAGGCATCCGCCGATCACTACTGTGGAAGGGTGCCGCATATGACCCGCCTCCCCGCCGCGGGGCCGGGGCTGCGGGCGTGGCTCATCTGGACCGTGGCGGTCTCGGGCTACGTCCTGGCCATCACGAATCGCTCGTCGCTGAGCGCCGTCGGTGTCGACGCGGCGGCGCGCTTCGACGCCGACGCTGCGACGCTGTCGATGTTCGCCGTCGTCCAGCTGGCCGTGTACGGCGGCATGCAGCTCCCGGTCGGCGTGCTGCTCGACCGCTTCGGCTCGCGCCCTGTCATGACGATCGGGATGCTGCTGATGGCGGTAGGTCAGCTGACCATGGCCCTCTCCCCCAGCGTCGGCGTGGCGATCGTCGCGCGCATGCTGCTGGGCGCGGGTGATGCGGCGATCTTCCCCGGCGTGCTGCGGCTGATCGCCACGTGGTTCCCCGCTCAGCGCGGGCCGATCATGGTGCAGTTCACCGGAATCGTCGGCCAGACGGGGCAGCTCGTCGCGCTCATCCCGCTGGCAGCCCTCCTGCATGCGACCACGTGGAGCATCACGTTCGGGAGCATCGCGGGCCTCGGCGTGCTGTTCGCCATCCTGGTGTTCCTCATCGTCCGCAATCACCCGCCCGACCGCGAGGAGGATGTCTCGGTCGACACCGACACCGGTGCGATCCGCGTCGTGACCTCCGCTGTCGACACCGGTGTCGGCATCCGGGCCGCATGGGCACACCCGGGCACGCGCCTGGCGTTCTGGTCGCACTTCACGACGCCGTTCGCCGGCACCGCGTTCGTGCTGCTGTGGGGCATGCCGTTCCTCACCGCCGGCGAGGGGCGCACGGTCGCCGAGGCCGCGACGATCATGTCGGTGTACGTGGTGGTCGGGATGGCTCTCGGCCCCGTGATGGGCGAGCTCTCGCGCCGCATCCCGCATCGGAGGTCGCGCGCGCTCGTGCTGCCCACGGTCGCCGTGCAAGCGCTCGCGTGGCTCACCGTGCTGGCGTACCCTGGTCCGGCCCCGCTGTGGCTCCTGTTCGCGCTCGCGGTCGCGCTGGCGACCGGGGGTCCCGCGTCGATGATCGCGTTCGACCACGCGCGAACCCACAATCCGTCTCACCGCCTGAGCACCGCGACCGGGGTCACGAACGCGGGCGGGTTTCTGGCAGCGCTCGTCGCGATCCTCCTGATCGGAGTCGCACTCGACCTGCAGGGCGCGGGTACTCCTTCCACCTACACGCTCGACGCGTTCCGCGTGGCGTTTCTCGTCCAGGTCCCGTTGTGGCTGCTGGGCGGCGCGTTCATCGTGATCGAGCGCAAGCGCACGCGCATCCGGCTGGGCATGGACCCGCCGCGGATGCCTCGACGCCCACGGCGCTGAGCCCGCCGCGTGTCGGACCCCTCCGGTACGGTGGCGGGCATGTCTCGGGTCATCTTCTACACCGCCACCACGCTCAACGGATTTCTCGCCGACGACGACGACTCGCTCGACTGGCTTTTCGCGGCGCCGGGCGGCGAGGGCGGCGACGAGGACTTCCAGGAGTTCCTGTCGGGAATCGGCGTCCTCGTGCAGGGCTCGTCGACCTACCGCTGGGTGGTCGAGCACGAAGACCTCGTCGCGCACCCGGAGAGGTGGCCCGGGTACTACGGCGACCGGCCTACCTGGGTCTTCTCGACTCGCGAGCAGCCGCGCGTGCCCGGGGTCGACATCCGGTTCGCATCGGGCGACGTGCGCGACGCGTGGCCTGAGATCGAGCAGGCCGCGGGTGACCGCGACGTGTGGGTGGTCGGGGGCGGTGACCTCGCGGGCCAGTTCGCCGACGCCGGACTGCTCGACGAGATCCGCGTTTCGATCGCACCCGCGGCTCTGCCATCGGGCAAGCCCCTCCTCCCCCGTCGGCTCGGCCCGGATCGTCTCGAGCTCACCGGCGTGCGGCGCGCGGGCGCGTTTGCAGAGCTGAGCTATGCGGTGAGGGCGGGGCGGCAGTAAGACGTGCGCGCCGGGGCCGGTTACGCCCCGGACGGACGGATCTCGGTCCAGGACGCGAACTTCGGCTCTCGGCCGTCCCCTGATGACGTCCGGGTGAGCCGGCGACGCACCCACGGCCCGACGTGCTCCCGGTAGTACGTCGCGCCCCGTGTGACACCGGACTGCGGCAGGGGCGGGAGCGACCACCACTCGGCGGGCGGCTCCATGCCGAGCGCTGTCAGCACGCGCGCGGCGACGCGATGGTGGCCGCGCGCGTTCATGTGCAGCCGGTCCTCCGACCAGTACGGCGGCGTCGCCAGCTCGCGGTCGAACCAGTTGAGAGCGCGCACGATGTCGGGGCGATCGGCGAAGTCGGCTTCGACGGCTCGTGAGAGCAGGTCGCCGCGACGTTTGATCACCCGGCTGAGCGGAAGCTGCGCCGACGGATTCGCGCCTGACAGCAGGATGAGCCGCACGCCCTCCTCATCGCACCGGCGCAGCACCGTCTGGAACGCCTCCACGACGCGCGCGACGCTTGTGCGAGGCCTCAGCATGTCGTTCCCGCCGCCGTTGAACGACAGATGGGTCGGTCGCAGCGCCAGTGCCGGCTCGAGCTGCTGCTCGACGATCGGCCACACCAGCTTTCCGCGGATCGCGAGGTTCGCGTACTCGATCGGCTCACCCGACGCGTCGGCCCAGCCCTGAGCGGCGAGATCGGCCCAGCCGCGTACATACCCGCCGGGCAGCTCGTCGCCGACGCCCTCGGTGAACGAGTCGCCGATGGCGACGTAACGGACGGATGCCACGACACGAGCCTATTGCCGCGGCAGGCGCGGCCGCGTCAGCGATCGTCGAGTGCGCGCCCGCGGCGGTCAGCGAGCCCCCACGCGGCGGCGGCTGCGACCGCGAAGAACACCGCGAACACGATGAACAGGACGGGGGCGCCGCCCGCCGTGAGCAGCGGCGGCACTGCGAGGGGGGCGACGATCGAGGCGATCCGACCGACGCCGGCGGCCCACCCCGAGCCCGTCGCACGCAGCGAGGTCGGATACATCTCGGGGGTCACCGCGTAGAGGGCACCCCAGGCGCCCAGGTTGAAGAACGACAGCGCCATCCCGGCTCCGATGATCATGCCGACGCTGCCCGCGGTGCCGAAGACGATCGCCGACGCCGCAGAGCCCACCAGGAACACCGACAGGGTGAGACGGCGGCCCCACACCTCGATGAGCCACGCCGCGACGGCATACCCCGGAAGCTGCGCCAGCGTGATGACGAGCGTGAAGCCGAACGAGCGGACGAGGTCGTAACCCTGCTCGACGAGGATCGACGGGATCCAGATGAATGCGCCGTAGTACGAGAAGTTCACGCAGAACCACACGAGCCAGAGGCACGCCGTGCGCACCCGGAACTCAGCCGCCCACAGCGCTGCCAGGCGTGCTCCGAGCGTGGGCGCGATGGCCGGCGGGCTCTCCGGCCGAGTGGATGAGGCGGTCGCGGGTCGTCCCGCTGCGCTCTCGAACTCCCGCACGACCGCTTCGGCCGCGGCGAATCGGCCGCGACGCTCGAGCCAGCGAGCCGATTCCGGCAGTCCCCAGCGGACGATGAGCGCATACACGGCGGGGATGGCACCGAGGAGGAACGCCCAGCGCCAGCCGTCCGGCGACATCGGGATGACGAGGTAGCCGATCAGCGCGGCCGCCGTCCACCCGACGGCCCAGAACGCCTCGAGGATGACGATGAGGCGTCCGCGCATGCGCGCCGGCGCGAACTCGCTGACGTACGTGCTGGCGACCGGGAGCTCGGCGCCTAGGCCCAGGCCCACGAAGAACCTGAGGATCAGCAGTGCCACCAGCCCGCCCACCAGGGCGCTCGCGCCGGTGGCGATGCCGTACACGAGGAGCGTCAGCGCGAAGACCTGGCGCCGTCCGAAACGATCTGCCAGCAGGCCGCCGACGCTCGCGCCGATCGCCATGCCGACGAACCCGATCGAGGCGATCCACGCCGTCTCGTGCCGCTGCAGGTCCCACTGCACGGCGAGAGCGGCGATCACGAACGAGATGAGCCCGACATCCATCGCGTCCAGCGCCCACCCGATGCCTGAGCCGGTCAGCACCCGCAGGTGGCGACGGGTGAAGGGCAGGTCGTCCAGACGCCTCGACAGTGTTCCGGTCGCGGGGGCATCCGCACCCGCGGCGGGTGCCGGACGAGACGAGTCGGTCATAGCGTCATCGTACGGATGCCGCAGCCTCGGCGGGCGCTACGCGAGCATGTCGCGCACAAGCGGCGCGACCTGCGTGCCGTACAGCTCGATCGACCGCATCATCTTCACGTGCGAGAGCGTCCCGGTCGAGAACTTCATGTCGAAGCGCGCGGCGCCGAGCGTCCGGATCGTATCGGCGATCTTGCGCGCGACCGTCTCGGGTGCGCCGATGTACAGAGCGCCCTCCGGGCCGACATCGTGCTGGAAGCGCAGTCGGTTGTACGCAGGCCAGCCGCGCTCCTTGCCGATCGTGTTGTTCATGGCCTCGAATCCCTCGTACGCCTCGTCCCACGCCTGCTGGTCGGTGTCGGCGACGTGGCCCGGCGAGTGCACGCCGATGGGCAGCTGCGCGTGCTCGAAGGTGTCGAGCGAGCGGCGGTAGAGATCCGCGAAGGGGCGGAACCGGGCTGCGGGACCGCCGATGATCGCGAGCATGAGGCCGTATCCGAAGCGCGCGGCGCGGACGACCGACTCGGGAGTGCCGCCGACGCCGACCCAGGCTCGCAGGCCGTTCTCGGTCTTGGGGTACACGTCCGCCTCGGTGAGCGCGGCACGCATCGTGCCCTGCCACGTGACCGGCTTCTCGTCCAGCAGCTGCGAGAACAGGTCGAGCTTCTCGTCGAACAGGGCCTCGTAGTCGCGCAGGTCGTAGCCGAAGAGCGGGAACGACTCGATGAACGAGCCGCGTCCGAGGATCACCTCGGCCCGACCGTTCGAGACCGCGTCGAGCGTCGCGAACCGCTCGAACACGCGCACCGGATCGTCGCTCGAGAGGACTGTGACGGCCGTGCCCAGGTGGATCCGCTCGGTACGGGCGGCCGCGGCGGCCAACACGATCTCGGGGCTCGACACCGCGAACTCGGGCCGGTGGTGCTCTCCTACCCCGAAGAACGACAGCCCCACGCTGTCGGCGAGCACCGCCTGCTCTACGGTGTTGCGGATCGTCTGCGCATGACTGAGCAGCGCGCCCGAGGCATCGCGGGTGACATCTCCGAAAGTGTCGAGTCCCAGTTCGATGCCTGCGAGATCGGGAGTGGCGAGATCGCTCATGTGCGGATCCTTTCCATGCATGTGCATGAACCACTCCGAGCGGCGGGGCATTCCCGAGACATCCGGCTGACGCGAGCGTATCGTGGAGGCATGGCACTCTTCGCCGATCGTGCCGCCGCCGGACGAGAGCTCGCGCAGTCGCTGGCCGGCTGGCGGGGAACGGATGCCGTGATCTTCGGCATCCCGCGAGGTGGGGTCGTGACGGCAGCGGCGGTCGCCGACGTGCTCGACCTGCCGCTCGACGTCGTGGTGGTGCGCAAGCTCGGCGCCGCCGGGCACGAGGAGTTCGCCGTCGGCGCGATCGCCGACGGCGTCCGTCTCGTCGAGCCGACCGCGGTGCGCTGGGCGGGCATGTCACCACGAGACGTCGACGAGGTCGAGGCGGCGGAGCGCGACGAGCTGGCTCGGCGTTCGAAGGCCTTCGGCTCCGGGACGACCGATCTCGAAGGTCGTACGGCGATCGTCGTGGATGACGGCGTCGCGACGGGATCGAGCGCGGTCGCCGCGTGTCGTGCGCTGCGCTCGCGCGGGCCCTCGCGGATCGTCCTGGCCGTGCCGGTCGCGCCGACGCGGTGGAGCC
>NZ_RRYE01000109.1 GCF_004010105.1 Microbacterium sp. CPCC 204701 | reverse complement strand
GGCCGCGGTGCTGGGCCGCTTCGACGTGACCGCCGACGAGGCGCGCGACCTGAGGCACGGCAAGCGGCTCGTCGGCGCGGCGGAGCGCCTTGCCGCCGCACGCGCCGCCGCGATCGACCCGCAGGGCGCCCTGGTCGGGATCGTCGAGCGGCGCGGTGACGATGTCAAGAGCGTCATGAACATGCCCGAGGAGGGTGCGCGATGATCGTGTGGTTCACGATCCTGCAGGTGGCGGTCGCCGTCGTGGCGGGGCTCTTCTGCGTCATCGCGGGCCTCGCCGGTCGCCGTCCGAGCGACTGGACGGTCGGGTCGCTGGCTCTCGTGGAGCTGCTGCTCATTGTGCAGATCGTCATCGCGATCATCGCCCCCTTCGCGGGCAACCCGCCGACGGGAAGCCTGCTCGAGTACTGGGTCTACCTCGTGTCGGCATTCCTGCTTCCGCTCGCCGCGGTGGCGTGGGCGCTGCTCGAGCGCAGCCGCTGGAGCACCGTCATCATGGGGATCGCGGCACTGTCGATCGCCGTCATGGTGTGGCGCATGCAGGTGATCTGGACCGTTCAGATCGCGTGAGCCCTGCGCGTCCGGATCCGCGACGACCGCGCGATGGGGCATCCGAACTAAGATCGTGGGGTTATGTCGTCGTCCGCCCGCCCTCGCATGACCGGCATCGGCCGCGTGCTCGTGATCGTCTACGCGATCATGGCGCTCGCCGCCACCGGTCGGTCCTTCGTCCAGATCGCGCAGCGTTTCGACGAGGCGCCGCTCGCGTACACGCTGTCGGCCGTGTCGGCGGTGGTCTACGTCGTCGCGACACTCGCCCTCGTCTTCGCGGGCCGTCGCGGCTGGTACCTCGTCGCGTGGATCGCGATCGGGTTCGAGCTGGTGGGCGTACTGGTGATCGGCACGCTGAGTCTCATGATGCCAGAGTTGTTCGCGCACGACACGGTGTGGTCGTGGTACGGCAGGGGCTACGTTTTCATCCCGCTCGTGCTGCCCTTCCTCGGCCTGTGGTGGCTCATCACCCACCGCCCGGGCGCCCGCGCCCGGGCGACCGAGCACGCGGTGGCGGCGCCATGATCGTCTTCCGCGACCCCCGCGAGGTGCCTGCCGGGTTCGGGCCGTCGGTCGTGGCGATCGGCAAGTTCGACGGCGTGCACTCCGGCCATCGCGCGGTGATCGACCGGGCGCGGGTGGATGCCGCGGCGATCGGCGGGCGCGTCGTCGCGGTGACCTTCGACCGCAACCCGCTGGCGCTGCTTCGACCCGACATCTGCCCCGTGAGCCTCGTCGGCGTCGACCAGAAGCTGCGGCTGCTCGCCGAGACCGGCGTCGACGCCACGCTGCTGCTCACCTTCGACCGCGCATTGGCCGACCTCGAGGCGCGCGAGTTCGTCGAGCACGTGCTCGTCGGTGCACTCGGGGTCGAGATCGTTCTGATCGGCGCCGACTTCCGCTTCGGGCGCGGCGGAGCGGGCACACCCGACCTGCTGCGCGAGCTGGGTCGCGAGTTCGGCTACGACGTGGATGTCGTCGACGACGTACGCGCGATCGACGAGGGCCGCCGCGTCTCGTCGACGTGGGTGCGCGAGCTGCTCGACGCCGGCGACGTCGCCGGAGCGGCGAAGCTCCTCGGCCGTTCGCACGGCGTGCGCGGCGAGGTCGTCCACGGCCTCATGCGCGGCCGCGACCTGGGATTCCCGACCGCGAACCTGTCGCAGACGCTCGAGGGTTTCGTCCCAGCCGAGGGCGTGTACGCGGGGTGGCTCGTCGACGGGGGCATCCCGGGCGACGGCACAGCCGAGCCGCGCAGCAGCGTGCGGTACCCGGCCGCGATCAGCGTGGGGACGAACCCGACCTTCGACGACGTCGACGTGCGACAGGTCGAGGCGTACGTCCTCGACGAGACCGACATCGACCTGTACGGCCACCTCGTCGAGATCGAGTTCGTCGAGCGCATCAGGGGAATGGCCGCGTTCGAGACGGTCGACGCGCTCGTCGTACAGATGACCGACGACGTCGTGCGGGTGCGCAGCGTGCTGTCCTGACGCGTTCGCCGCGGCATCCGGCGCACGCCGTGCGACTCGCGTGGCCGCCGAGCATCCGTAGACCTGGCGCGGAGCCGCCCCCTACGATCGAGGCGTGCATGAGCTCGCTCTATCGGCCGCCGAAGCCGCGGCCGCGAATCCGGTCAATCTGTGGGGAGCACTCGGGTGCGCCGTGGCGTACTCGGCGTCGCTGCTGGCCACACTCGACGCGTTCGCCGATCTGGTCCTCGCCCGCGGAGACGCGCCCGCGGGTCGGCTCACCCCCGGCGTCGGCCTCAAGTCCGCCTCGAAGCTGGCCGCCGCCGCCATAGCCGTCCTGTCGGCGGCGATCGTCCTCGCACTCGACGAGAACTGGTTCGCCTTCACGAGCCTGTCGATCGCGTTCGTGGGCGTCGTCGGGATCGGCGTCATCGCGCTGCTTCGGCACTCCCGTGCGAGCGCCGCACCCGCTCCGGCGTCGATCGGCGAGGGCGGCTGACCGGATGTCCTCCCACGGTGATCTGCTCAGATGAGCAGATCACCGTTCGGATGTTGCTCGACCCCGGTTCGTGTGTCAGCCTTGAAGGCGGACCGACGGAAGGAGGGGACGTGGACGCGGTGGACGAGCTGCTGTCGATCAGGGCGGCCGAGCTCTACTACGAAGAGAACCTCACGCAGGAGGAGATCGGTCGCAGCCTCCGCATCACCCGCTGGAAGGTCGGCCGCCTGCTCTCGCAGGCGAAGGAGGCGGGCTTCGTCCGCATCGAGATCCTGCACTCGCGCGCGCGGCGCGTCCCGCTCGAGCGGCGCCTGCGCGACGAACGCGGACTGACGGATGCGCTCGTGGTGTCGCGCGCCGGCGTCGAGAGCGAAGACGAGCTGCAGCGCCGCGTCGCCCAGGCCGCCGCGGACTACCTGTCGACGATGCGCCCGAGCCCCCGCACTCTCGGCGTCAGCTGGGGCCGCACGCTGTCCGAGATCGCACACCAGCTCCGCACCGGGTGGTCGACCGGCACCGATGTCGTGCAGATCAACGGCGGCGTCAGCCTCACGCACCGCCCCGGCACCGCCGCAGCGACCGCGGTCGCGATCGCGCAGAAGGGCGGAGGCACCGCGACCCTGCTCCCGAGTCCCGCCATCCTCGAGCGCCGCGAGACGAAGGAGGCGATCGAGGCCGACCGCGTCGTCGCGAGTGTCATGGATCTCGCAGGCGCCGCCGACGCCTACCTCTTCAGCGCCGGCGCCGCCGACCACCGGTCGGTCCACGTCGACAGCGGCTACCTCGCACCGGTCGACATCGACCGTCTCGTCGACCACGGCGCCGTAGGCGACGTGGTCGGCCGGTATGTCGACGCGAAGGGATTCATCGTCGACCCCGAGCTGGACGCGCGCACGGTCGGCCTCTCGCTCGACGCCCTCCGCAGCGCCCCCGTCGCGATCGCAGCCATCGCGGGCAAGCCGAAGCACGCGATCGCCGCGGCGGTCGTGGGGTCAGGGCTGTGCACCGCGCTGATCACCGACGAGGCCACCGCGCTTCACCTGCTCGAAGGATGACCTCGTGAGCTCCTCCTCAGCGCGTCCGTCCGTCACATCACACAGAAAGCCAGGTCACGCCATGTCAGGCACTTCACTCATGACGCTGCCGCAGCGCGCCGTCGAGCTGCTCGGCGGCGAACCCGACGACACCACGCTGCGCCGCTACCTGCACGGCCTCCCGGGCGTCGACGCCGTCGGACTCGAACAGCGCGCCGCCGGGCTCGGCACCCGGTCGATCAAGACGACCTCGAAGGCGTGGGCCCTCGACAGGATCATCGAGCTGATCGACCTCACGACCCTCGAAGGCGCCGACACCCCGGGCAAGGTGCGCTCGCTCGTGGCGAAGGCGCTGAACCCGGATGCCTCCGACCCCGCGTGCCCGCGCGTCGCGGCGGTGTGCGTCTACGGCGACATGGTGCCGTACGCCGTCGAGGCGCTCGGTGCCGGGCACGGCGATCCCGACGAGGGCGGCGTGAGCGTCGCCGCCGTCGCGACCGCGTTCCCGAGCGGCCGCGCCTCGCTCGACATCAAGCTCGCCGACACCGCCGAGGCAGTCGCGAGCGGCGCCGACGAGATCGACATGGTGATCGATCGCGGCGCGTTCCTCGCCGGGCGTTACGGCCTCGTGTTCGACCAGATCGCGCGCGTGAAGGAGGCGTGCCGTCGCGAGGACGGCTCGTACGCCTCGCTCAAGGTCATCCTCGAGACCGGCGAGCTCAACACGTACGACAACATCAAGCGCGCGTCGTGGCTCGCGATCCTCGCCGGCGGCGACTTCATCAAGACCTCGACCGGCAAGGTGCAGCCCGCGGCGACCCTGCCCACGACCCTCCTCATGCTCGAAGTGGTGCGGGACTGGCACCGTGCGACGGGCGAGAAGGTGGGCGTGAAGCCCGCGGGCGGCATCCGCACGTCCAAGGACGCCATCAAGTACCTCGTCACGGTCGCCGAGACGGTGGGCGAGGAATGGCTGCAGCCGCACCTGTTCCGCTACGGCGCGTCGAGCCTCCTCAACGACGTGCTGCTGCAGCGCCAGAAGCTGAAGACCGGGCACTACTCCGGCGCCGACTACGTGACCATCGACTGACCCACGATTGCAGAAGACAGACATGAGCTTCCTCGAATACGCGCCGGCCCCCGAGTCGCGCGCGATCCTGTCCCTCAAGCCCGAGTACGGGCTCTTCATCGACGGCGACTTCCGCCCCGGAACGGGTGACCCGTTCGCGACGATCTCGCCCGCCGACGAGTCGCACATCGCCACGATCGCCTCAGCGAGCGAAGCGGATGTCGACACAGCGGTGGCCGCAGCGCGCCGGGCGTTCGACAGGACCTGGTCGAAGATGAGCGGCCGCGACCGCGGCAAGTACCTCTTCCGCATCGCGCGGCTCGTCCAGGAGCGCGCCCGCGAGCTCGCCGTGGCCGAGAGCATCGACAACGGCAAGCCGATCAAAGAGAGCCGCGACGTCGATGTGCCCCTCGTCGCAGCGTGGTTCTTCTACTACGCCGGCTGGGCCGACAAGCTCGACTACGCCGGCCTTGGCTCCGACCCGAAGCCCCTGGGTGTCGCGGGCCAGGTCATCCCGTGGAACTTCCCCCTGCTCATGCTCGCCTGGAAGATCGCCCCGGCGCTCGCGGCCGGCAACACCGTCGTCATCAAGCCGGCTGAGACCACGCCGCTGTCGGCGCTCATCTTCGCCGAGATCCTGCAGCAGGCCGATCTCCCGCCCGGGGTCGTCAACATCGTCACGGGCGCGGGTGCCACCGGAGCGGCGATCGTGCGGCATCAGGACGTGAACAAGGTCGCCTTCACCGGGTCGACCGCCGTGGGGCGCGAGATCGCGAAGGCCGTCGCCGGCACCGAGAAGAGGCTGACGCTCGAGCTCGGCGGCAAGGCCGCGAACATCGTGTTCGAGGACGCCCCGATCGACCAGGCCATCGAGGGCATCGTCAACGGCATCTTCTTCAACCAGGGCCACGTGTGCTGCGCGGGCAGCCGCCTGCTCGTGCAGGAGTCGATCCACGACGAGGTCGTCGACCGGCTCAAGGATCGCCTGTCGACGCTCCGCCTGGGCGATCCCCTCGACAAGAACACCGACATCGGCGCCATCAACTCGCGCGAGCAGCTCGACCGCATCCGAGAGCTGAGCCGCATCGGCGAGGAGGAGGGAGCAGAGCGCTGGAGCGCCGACTGCGTCATCCCCGACAACGGCTTCTGGTTCGCCCCGACGATCTTCACCAACGTGCAGGCGAGCCATCGCATCGCGCGCGACGAGATCTTCGGTCCCGTGCTCTCGGTGCTGACGTTCCGCACGCCCGGCGAGGCGATCGAGAAGGCCAACAACACGCCGTACGGGCTGTCGGCGGGCGTCTGGTCCGACAAGGGCTCGCGCATCCTCGCCGTCGCCGACCGCCTCCGCGCGGGCGTGGTGTGGGCGAACACGTTCAACCGATTCGACCCGGCGTCGCCCTTCGGGGGCTACAAGGAATCCGGCTACGGCCGAGAGGGCGGCCGCCACGGTCTCGCCGCGTATCTGAAGGGATCCCGCTGATGAGCAAGCGACTCTCCGTCCCCAAGACCTACAAGCTCTTCATCGGCGGCGCGTTCCCGCGCAGCGAGTCGGGGCGCACGTACGAGGTGGCCTCGCCGAAGGGCGACTTCCTCGCCAACGCCGCTCGGGCCTCCCGCAAGGACGCGCGGGATGCCGTCGTCGCGGCGCGCGGCGCCGTCAAGGGCTGGTCGGGGGCCACCGCCTACAACCGTGGCCAGGTGCTCTACCGCGTCGCCGAACTGCTCGAGGGCCGCCGCGCGCAGTTCGCCGACGAGATCGTCCAGCAGACGGGGGTGTCGGCATCCGTCGCCGCCGCCGAGGTCGACGAGGCCATCGATCGCTGGGTCTGGTACGCCGGGTGGTGCGACAAGTTCGGCCAGGTCGCCGGCAACGGCAACCCGGTCGCGGGCCCCTACTTCAACATCTCGGTGCCGGAGCCGACCGGCGTGGTCGGCGTCGTCGCCCCGCAGGACTCCGCGCTCGTCGGGCTCGTCTCGGCGATCGCCCCGGCGCTCGTGACCGGCAACTCGGTGGTCGTGGTCGCATCGCAGCGGTACCCGCTCTCGGCCATCAGCCTCGCCGAGGTGCTCGCGACGAGCGATGTGCCCGGCGGCGTGGTGAACGTGCTCACCGGCTCGCCGGCCGAGGTCGCGCCGTGGCTCGCGTCGCACCCCGACGTGCACGCGCTCGATCTCGTCGGCGCAGGCGACCTCGACTGGGTCGATCTGCAGATCGCCGCCGCCGAGACGCTCACCCGGGTGCTCCCCCCCGAGAACGGCACGGATGCCGCGTCCCCGAGCCTCGCGCGCATCGCGGCCTTCACCGAGACGAAGACCGTCTGGCACACCAAGAGCCTGGTGTAGCCGCCGCCCGCGGGATCAGACGAGCTCGAGCCCGCCCCACGTGCCGGGGCGGGCGAGTTCGCCGTAGTGCACGTCGACCTCGGTGGCCGCGACCGATGCCACGCACGCGAGGAGCGACAGCGTCGGGTAGCCGTAGGGGCGGTTGTCGCGGATGATCGCGCGGTCGTCGGTGGGCGGGAGCTCGGTCGAGCGCTCGAGCACGTCGAGCCACGGCAGCCACCAGCGCTCGCCGTCGGCGGGCCGGGCGGCGCGGAACTCGTCGAGCCACCGTTCGATGCGTGGGGTGGACGGATCGTCGACGTCGTCGTGCGCGAGCATGTGCGTGCCGGGCTCGAGGTCGCGAGTCTGCAGCTGCGCGCCGTCCCACGTCGTCACGCGGGCGCGTGGGCCGGCGATCTCGACCAGATTGAAGCCGTGGGTGCGGGGCACGCCGTCGGGGGAGCGCCCGGCCACGGACTCGAGCACGATGCCTCCGCGCGAGACGAGCTCCGACTCGGGCCGCGTCGACACGTCGGCGCGATTGAGGAGCACGGCCAGGCGCGCCGTCGCCGGATCGGCGGCGAGCCACGCGCCTCCGGCGCGGACGTCTCTCACGCCGACGACGCCCTCGTGCGGCTCCGGCCACCAGCGACCGAGCGGGTTCCACGGGCGTCCGGGATCCTCGTCGCGGATCGCGAGCACGCGCGTGGGCTCGCTCACCGAGGCGGGGACGCTCAGGACGACTGTGCACATCGGGATTCTCCTGACGTCGGGGTTTCGGGTCGTGCCAAGATCGGAGGATGTTCGTCGTGGTCGGAGTCACCGGCGGGATCGCCGCCTATAAGACGGTTCAGCTGGTGCGCCTTCTCGTGAAGGACGGCCACGAGGTCCACGTGGTGCCGACCGACGACGCGCTGCGCTTCGTCGGCCTGCCGACATGGGAGGCGATCAGCCGCCATCCTGTGACCACCTCCGTCCACGACGACGTCGCACGCGTGCGGCACGTCGCGCTCGGCCAGTCGGCCGATCTCGTGATCGTGGCGCCCGCGACGGCGAACACGCTGGCGAAGATGACCGCCGGACTCGCGGACGACCTCCTCGGGACGACCCTACTCGCCACCACTGCACCGGTCGTCGTGGCGCCCGCGATGCACACCGAGATGTGGCGCCACCCCGCGACGGTCGCGAACATGGCGACCCTCCGCGAGCGGGGCGTGATCGTGGTCGGCCCCGACGACGGCGAGCTCACCGGCGGCGACAGCGGACCGGGACGGATGTCGGAGCCCGAGGCGATCCTCGATCGCGCGCTCGCCGCGGTCACTGCCGGCGCGCGCGACCTCGAGGGGCTGCGCGTCGTGGTGAGCGCGGGCGGGACCCGGGAGCCGATCGATCCGGTGCGCTACATCGGCAACCGCTCGAGCGGCCGTCAGGGCGTCGCCGTCGCGCTCGCGGCGGCG
>NZ_RRYE01000108.1 GCF_004010105.1 Microbacterium sp. CPCC 204701 | reverse complement strand
CGCTCGGCCGCGAGGCCGTCGATGAGCTCGATCCGCACGTCGTCGCTCAGGGTCTCGTCGTCCCAGGTCGCCGTCACCCGGGCGTGCCACTCGTCGGTCACATCTCTCCTCGATGAGTGAGGGGGACGGATGCCGCGGCATCCGTCCCCCTCACGATGTCGTGCGTCGCGCGGCGCTCACTCGGCGTCGGCGTCGGTCTTCTTGGTGCTCTTCTTGGCCGAGGACTTCTTCGCCGGAGCCTTCTTCGCGGGCTCCGCAGCGGCCTCCTCGGACTCGATCACGGTATCGGCGTCCGCCGCGGCATCCGCGATCTCCTGCGCCTCCTCGACGACTTCTTCTTCAGCCGCGGCCTCGTCCTCGACGGCGACGAAGCCGGTGAGGTCGACGGGCTTGCCGTCGGTGTCGACGACCGTGACCTTGCCGAGCGCGACCGCGAGGGCCTTGTTGCGCGCGACCTCGCCGATGACGGCGGGCAGCTGGTTGCCCTCCTGCAGTGCGCCCACGAACTCCTGCGGCGCCATGCCGTACTGCGATGCGGACTGCACGAGATACTGCGTCAGCTCGTCCTGCGAGACCTGGACGTTCACCTGCTCGGCGATCTTGTCGAGGAGCATCTGCGTCTTGAACTGCTTCTCACTCGCCTCGGCGACCTCGGCGCGGTGCACGTCGTCCTCGAGGCGGCCTTCGCCCTCGAGGTGGGTGTGGACCTCGTCCTCGATGAGCTGCGGCGGGACGGGGATCTCGACCTGCGCGAGCAGCGTCTCGATGAGCTTGTCGCGCGCGGCCGAGCCCTGGGTGAACACCGACTGCTGGCCGACGCGCTCCGCGATGCTCTCGCGCAGCTCAGCGATCGTGTCGAACTCGCTGGAGATCTGCGCGAAGTCGTCGTCGGCCTCGGGCAGCTCGCGCTCCTTGACGGCCTTGACGGTGACAGCGACCTCGGCCTCTTCGCCGGCGTGGTCGCCGCCGACGAGCTTCGAGCGGAACGTGGTGTCCTCGCCCGCGGTGAGCGACTCGATCGCCTCGTCGATGCCCTCGAGCAGCTCGCCCGAGCCGATCTCGTACGAGACGCCCTCGGCGCGGTCGATCTCGGTGCCGTCGATCGTGGCCACAAGGTCGAGTTCGACGAAGTCGCCGGTCGCGGCGGGACGGTCGACCGTCACGAGCGTGCCGAAGCGGCCGCGCAGGCGGTCGAGCTCCTCGTCGACCGCGGCCTCGTCGATCTCGACGGCCTCGACCTCGACCGTCGTGCCCTCGAAGGCGGGCAGCTCGAAGTCGGGACGCACGTCGACCTCGACCTCGACCTCGAGGTCGCCCGAGAAGTCCTTCTCGTTCGGCCACTCGGTGACCTCGGCCGAGGGCCGGCCGAGCACGCGGAGCTCGTTGGCCGCGACGGCCTCGCGGTAGAACGTGTCGAGCCCCTCGCTCACGGCGTGCTCGAGCACGGCGACGCGACCGATGCGCTGGTCGATGATGGGTGCCGGAACCTTGCCCTTGCGGAAGCCCGGGATCTGCACGTCCTGAGCGATGTGCTCGTACGCGTGCGTGATGCTGGGCTTCAGCTCCTCGGGGCTGACCGTGATGTGCAGCTTCACCCGGGTCGGGCTGAGCTTCTCGACGGTGCTGTTCACCATGCCTGTTCGTTCTCCTCTATCGGACCGCGCGCGGGCGCGGCTGGGTCAAGTCTGGCTTCCGGGATTCTGCGGGCCGTGATGTCGGGGCGACAGGATTTGAACCTGCGGCCTCCCGCTCCCAAAGCGGGCGCTCTACCAAGCTGAGCTACGCCCCGGGCGGGTTCGCACGCGTGCGCGCGCCTTTCGGCCCCGAGAAGTCTAGCCGACCCGCCGCAGCCCCGCCTGCGCGGACTCGTCAGTCGCGGCCCGTTGCATCTGCTCGCGCTTGCGCCAGTTCGCTCCGCGCGCTGCAGCTCGCTCCGCGCGGCGCTATCGTTTCCGGCGCTCGCTGCGTCTCGCGATGCAGCCCGTGTCGCGAAGTGCCGCCCACGCCGTCCGGGCGTCGGTTCGAGCCCGCGCGGCTTCGTGACATAGAATGACGGATGCCGCTGCTCGCCGCTGCGGGGATGTAGCTCAATGGCAGAGCCTCAGTCTTCCAAACTGATGGTGCGGGTTCGATTCCCGTCATCCCCTCCGATGCCCGCCTGGGCCGATGGCTCAGGACCGCCTGTGCCCGTCGACCTCACCGGCGATACGGCTCGTCGCCGAGGGGCAGAGGGTTTCCGTCTCACGCACCGCCGGCCATTCCGATTTTGGCGGCTTCTCGTCGAGCAGGCTGACGAACCCGCCATCCTCCCGGTTCGCGAACACCCCTCGGGCACGACCGCCCGATCCCGACGCCGGTGTCGCCGGCGCTTCGACGGACCATCCCTCCCGATGCCAGACACGCGGCTCCCAGAGCCGCCAGTGGACCCTGACGCGCATTCACGCGATTTGCGCTATGGCTTCGGCGCTGGACGAGGCCAGACTGGAGTCGGCACCGACCTACGCCCTCAGGAGCCGTGATGAGCACGCCGACCTCACCGTCCGGACGCGTCAAGCCGCGCAGGCTTCCACGGAGGCCGGCATCGAGCCTCGCCGAGAAGTGGACGAACGTCGATGGCGTCGACGTCTTCTACCGCGAGTCGCCGAATCCTCCGGAGGACGCGCGCGTGATGACGCACGTGCACGGCTTCGGGCTTTCGGGGCGGTATCTGCTGCCGACGGCCGAGCGACTGGCGAGCGAGTTCCACACCTACGTGCCCGACCTCCCGGGGTTCGGCCGCAGCGGCAAGCGACGGGGCATGCTCGACATCCCCGACCTCGCGCAGGCGGCCCGCGGCTTCCTCGACGACCGCGGCGTGGCGCGTGCCACGCTCGTGGGCAACTCGATGGGCTGCCCGGTCATCATCGAATTCGCGCACACGTACCCCGAGCGCGTCGATCGCGCGGTGCCGGTGTCACCCGCGGGCGGCCTCTACAACCAGCCGCTGCGACGGGCGATCCGTCAGCTGGCGGCGGATGCGACGCGAGAGCCGACGAGGATGGCGGGCGTCGCGGTGCCCGACTACGTGCGGTTCGGCGTGCCGAGCACGATGCGCTTGTTCCGTGCGCTGACGCAGTACCCGTCGCTGCGGCGCCTGCTCGAGCTGCGGATCCCGACGCTCGTGGTGCTGGGCGAGCGCGACCCGCTGCTCCCGCACGCGCATCGGGTGGACGAGGTCGCGAGCCAGACCGACAGCCACGTGCTCGTGGTGCTGCTGGAAGGCGCCGCGCACGCGATCAACTTCAGCCACCCGGATCAGCTCGCGCACGTCATCCGTCTGTTCATGGACGACCAGCCGATCGTCAACGACCCCATGTGGCCGGGCCACGTGCGGCTATACGAGGTGCACCGCGGCAAGCACCACCCCTCGCCGCGGGGCTGAACGTCAGTCGGCCTCGAGCACACGGCCGAAGGACTCGGGCAGCACGACGTTCTCGGGTACGCCGGCGAAGAACCGCGCGACCTGCTCGGGCGTGTAGCCGGCGATGCCGCAGCCCACCTCGGTCATGAGGAACCGCAGCTCCGGGTGCTCGCGCGCGAAGTCCACGAATCGCGCCGCCTGCTCGGCGAACACCTCCAGGCCCGACATCGTGTCGATGCCGTACGACTGGCCCTGGAGTCCCTCGGATCGGCCCCAGACCGCCCCGAAGCGCTCGTACGCGAACCGGGCTGCTCCCCCGCCATGCGCACCGCTCGCGTTCGATCCGAAGACGAACACCTCGTCCGGTCGCAGCTGCTCGATGCGCATCGCCATCACTCCTGGGGAGCGGCCGTGGTGTGCTCTCGGACGTGCGCGAGGTAGTGCTCGGCGTTGCGCAAGAGCGCCGCCCGCTCGTCGTCGGTCAGCGACCGACGGACCTCGCCCGGCACGCCCGCGACAAGCGAGCCGTCCGGGATCTCGGAGCCCTCGAGCACGACCGCGCCGCCCGCGATGAGGCATCCGGAGCCGATCCTGGCGTCGTTGAGCACGACGGCGCCCATGCCGATCAGCGAGCCGTCGCCGATCGTGCATCCGTGCACGACCGCGTTGTGGCCGATCGAGACGTTCTCGCCGATGACGACGGGCCGGCCGGCGTCGACGTGGATCGAGACGTTGTCCTGCACGTTGCTGTTCGCGCCGACCGTGATCGTGTCGCCGTCGGCGCGCAGCACGGCGTTGTACCAGACGCTCGCGCCGGGCCCGAGGGTCACTCCCCCGACGATTCGGGCGCCCGCCGCCACGAACGCCGTCTCGTGAAGATCCGGCGTGCGGCCCGCGGCCGACAGGATCGATGCCTGCGGTGCGACGGTCATGGTGTGACTCTCCTCGCGAGGGCGGTCTCGATGGCTTCGGTGTACCACGGTGCGAGCGTATCGGCGAAGGTCACCGTGAGGTGGTCCTGATCGCGGTACACGTTGGCTCCGCCCACCACGGGCTCGCACACCTCCGCACTGCAGAACACTTCGGTGAAGTCGAGCAGGGTGACGCCGTCGATTCCGGATGCCGCGTCCCGCAGCGGGTCCTCGGCCACCAGCACGTCCGTCTTCGGCGCATCGCACTCGGCGACATCGCGGGTGCGCAGGCACTTGTTGGGGTCGGTCTCCCACACCGGGTTGTCGACCACGGAGATCACCGGGATGCCGCGGTCGAGCACTGTCGACCAGGCGTCCTGGTAGCCCGCGACGGCGGCGTCATGCGACGACGGATACCCCGCCGACGAGTACGGGGTCGTCGCGATCGCCGCGGTGAAGACCGCGTCGAGGTCGGCGTCGTCGATCGCGGACTGCACGCGATCGCGCCATTCGGTGCACGCGGCGCCGAATGCTCCCGGGGTCGCGAGAGGCGTCGTGTTCCACGGACAGGCGCCCTTGAACCACGTGACCAGGTGCCAGCCGTTGTCGTCGGCCATGCGCTGGAACGTCGAGAGGAGCTGGTACGCATGGCTGTCGCCGATCAGGGCGACCCGCGGGGCGTCCGGCTCGTCCGAGCCGAACTCGCACGAGACCGGCCGTGAGTCGGTGAGCTGCACGAAGCAGCGCTCGTCGCTCGGCCGGTCGATGCCGGCGAACCCGGGGGCCGGCAGGATCGTGCCGGCGAACTCCGCGTCGGCGCACGACGGGTCCAGGACGGATACCGCGCCGAAGCACTCCGGTGGATCCTGCTGCAGCTGCGCGATGTCGCGCGTGCCCTGGCTGTACAGGGGTGCGTTCACGAGCCACGCGGTGCCTGCGACGAGCGCGACGACGATCATCGCGGCGAGCGAAGACCACAGCGTCACGCGGGCCGGACGCGAGGTGAGCACCTTCCAGCCGCGCACGGGATCCTCGACGAAGCGCTTTGTGAGCCACGCGAGCACGAAGCACAGCACGAGCAGCGCCACGCGGTGGTAGATGGTGAGACCCCAGAAGGGCACCGACGGGGCGATGATGATGAGCGGCCAGTGCCACAGGTAGAGCGAGTAGGAGATGTCGCCCACGAACTGCGCCGGTCGGATCGAGAGGATCCTCGTCGGGTACCACCAGCGGTCGGCGTTGGCCGCCGCGATGATGGCCGCCGCGCCCAGCGTCGGGAGAATCGCGTTGTAGCCCGGGAACGGCGTCTGCCCGTCGTAGGTGAAGATCACGTAGACGAGCACGAGGATGCCGCCCCAGCCGAGCACGAAGCTGCCGATCGCGTTGCGCACTCGCAGCAGCGGGATGAGGGCGACCATGGCGCCGACGCCGAACTGCCACATGCGGCCGAAGGTGACGAAGTACGCCGGGGCGGGATCGGTGATCGTGAACACGATGCAGAACGCCAGCGACGCCACCGACACGATGCCGAGGGCCACGATCACTGCGCGACGGCGGCTGCCGCGCAGCCACTTCACCGCGACCCATGCGGCCAGCAGCATGATGAGCGGCCACATCACGTAGAACTGCTCTTCGAGCGACAGCGACCAGTAGTGCTGCACGGTCGTCGGGTCGCCGGAGTGGTTCAGGTAGTCCGCCGAGTTCAGGGCCAGGTACCAGTTCTCGACGTAGAACGTCGACGCGAGGATCTCGCGAACCTCGTTCGGCAGCGCCGAGGTCGGCATGAGGTAGGGCGACATCACCACGACTGCGCAGAACAGCAGCACGAGGAGGGATGCCGGCAGCAGGCGGCGCGCGCGCCGTGCCCAGAACTGACCGAGCCGCACGGTCCCGGTCGCGCTCAGCTCGCGCATGAGGTGCGACGTGATCAGGAAGCCCGAGATGACGAAGAAGACGTCGACGCCGATGTAGCCGCCGGTCACACGACCGGGCCAGAAGTGGTACAGCACGACGGCGAGCACTGCGATCGCGCGCAGCCCCTGCACGTGCGGGATGAATCGCGACGGCTCGGCGTGCTCGGGAGAACGATCGCTCGGCTCGCGGGTCACTGTCTGGGCAGGCACGCGCAGATTCTGCGGTCCGAGGTCGTGGTCGGCGGAAGGCACGAATCGACGTTAGCCGGTCTTGCCAGGGTCCCCGGCACCGGCCCCCGGGAAACCCTGTTTAGCCCAGCCTTCGCTTGCTTGCGGAATGTCGCGCGCTGAGTAGCGTTGCACGTGACGGAGGGCGAACGCCGATCTGAGCGAACCCCTCCCCCGATGGAGGCGAGAGACATGACGACGACCAACACGATTCCCGCGACCGCAGCCAACCCCGATGCGGCCGCCGCCAGCGCACAGTTCCTCACCCCCGTGGTCCTGGGCTTGCAGGCTCTTGCGGTCAACGGCAAGCAGGCGCATTGGAACGTGCGCGGCGCCAACTTCATCGCGATCCACGAGCTGCTCGACACAGTGGTGACGCACGCGCAGGACGGCGCCGACCAGGCCGCCGAGCGCATCGTCGCCCTGGGCCTGCCGATCGACGCCCGCGTGAGCACCGTGGCGGGCAGGACACCGGCGACGGCGGTACCCGCCGGCTTCACCCAGTGGGACGCCCTGATCCGCAACGTGATCACCGACATGGACGCGGTCATCGCAGATGTCCAGGCGGCGATCGACGGTCTCGACGAGTTCGACCTCACCAGCCAGGACATCGCCATCGGCATCAAGGAGTCGCTCGAGAAGGACCGCTGGTTCCTGTTCGCGCACCTCGCTGAGTGATCCAGGACTGATCCGGACAGAAGACCCCCGGCGCTTCGCCGGGGGTCTTCTGCGTCAGTGCTGCAGGAAGGCGAGCACCGCGAGCACTCGCCGGTGCTCGGTGCCGGACTCCTCCAGCCCCAGCTTCGAGAAGATCGCGCTGATGTTCTTCTCCACCGCACCGACGCCGATGAAGAGGCGCTCGGCGATGCTGGCGTTGCTGCGGCCCTCGGCCATCAGCGTCAGCACGTCCCGCTCGCGAGGCGTCAAGGTCGAGAGTGGATCCGGCCTCGACGACAGGAGTCCCTGCACGACGAGCGGATCGAGCACGGTGCCGCGTTCACGCACCCGGCGGACGGCATCCGTGAACTCATCGAGCGACGTGACGCGGTCCTTCAGAAGGTAGCCCACCCCGCCTTCGCCGCCGGCCAGCAGCTCACGGGCGTACACCCCCTCGACGTACTGGCTCAGCACGAGGATCCCGACGTCCGGGAGCGCGTCGCGCAGCGCGAGCGCCGCACGGATGCCCTCGTCGCGGAACGCCGGCGGAAGACGCACGTCGAGGATGGCGACATCCGCCGCCGCCGCGCGGACGCGCTCGACGACGCCGTGCGCATCGCCCCAAGCCCCTGCGGTGACGTATCCCGCCTCGTCGAACAGCCGGATCAGCCCCTCGCGCAGGAGCACCGAGTCCTCGAAGAGGACGACTCGGAGGGGTCCGGATTCGATTGCCGCAGCCACCTCCTCAGGATACGGATCGCTCACATCGCACCTGCCATCAGCGGGATGTGCGCACCGACCGACGTGGGCCCGCCGGGGGGGCTCGTCATGACGAGCGTGCCGCGCAGACCGGCGAGGCGATCCCGCAGTCCTTCGAGGCCGTGCCCGACTGTGAACACCGCGCCCCCGCGACCGTTGTCGACCACCCACACGTCGAGATGCGTCGGCGCGCCGCTGGGCGCGCGCCGCAGCGACGCCTTGAGGGTGACGCCGCTCGCACCCGAGTGCTTGACCGCGTTGGTCATGAGCTCGGCGACGACGAAGTACACCGTTCGTGAGATCTCCTGGCCCACGGCACGGTCGATCGCGGTCTCCACGTCGACCTGCACCGCCAGCGGTGAGGTCGTCGCCAGGGCATCTAGCGCCGCGGCGAGCCCGCGGTCCTGCAGGAGGGGCGGAGCGACGCCGCTCGACAGCGCCCGCAGCTCGTCGAGCGCGGCCTTCGCGTGACCCCGGGCATCGCGCGCGAGTTCGGCTGCGGCATCCGCGTCGCCGGACTCGGCTCGGCGCTCCAGCGCCG
>NZ_RRYE01000107.1 GCF_004010105.1 Microbacterium sp. CPCC 204701 | reverse complement strand
CGGCGATCGCGGTGGCGAGTCTCGTCGCGATCGCACTGGCAGCCGGGGTGTGGGCGACGACCTTGGCGGGGGCGACACCCGAGCCGGAGCCCACGACTCCGGCCGTCGTGCCGTCCGTCGTGCCGAGCGAGACGCCCACCGAGACGCCTCCGCCGCCCGTCGTGAATGACGACGACGGCGGCGACGACGGCGGTCCTGGCAACGGAAAAGGAAACGGCGGCGGCAACGGGAACGGGAACGGTGGCGGGAACGGGAACGGGAACGGCGGCGACAACAGCGGACCCGGCAACAGCAACGGCAACGGCGGCAACGGGAACGGCGGCGGCAACGGCAACAACGGCAACGGCGGCGGCAACGACTGACCGCGCGGCGTCCTCGGCGCCGGCGGCGCGTTAGGCTTGGAGGTCGAGGGCCTCTAGCTCAGTCGGTAGAGCATCGGACTTTTAATCCGCGGGTCGTGGGTTCGAGCCCCACGGGGCCCACTCGTGCGCAGGCGTGCAGCAGAAGGCCGTTCCGACGTCGTGGCTCAGCGGACGAGCGAGATCGCGACGAGCCACACCACGATGCTGAGGACCAGCGCGACGAGCGGGTACCAGAAGCCCGTGCGCCGGCCAGCCAGCGCCACGATGCCCGCCACAGCGCCGAGCACCGTGAACGCGAGCGGCAGGTAGCCGCCGAGGGCGATCGCGCCCGAGTTGTCGGCGCCTCCGAGGGCCCACAGCAGCGCGTTGAAGAACAGCACGACGGCGGTGCCGACCGAGAGGCCGATCAGCAGAAGGGTCGCGGTCAGGTCGCCGGTGCGGCGTCCGGAGCGGACGGGTGCGGTCGTCATCGATCGAGTCCCATCTCGTAGTGGACGAAGCCGGTGTGGGTCGCGACCCGGTCGTAGAGCGCGCGAGCGGTGGAGTTGGTCTCGTGGGTGAGCCAGTACACCTTGGCGCTGCCGTGCGCCCGCGCCCAGTCCTCGACGTGCGCGATGAGCGCGCGTCCCGCGCCCGCGCCGCGAGTGTCGGGAGCGACGAAGAGGTCTTCGAGGTAGCAATAGGTCCCCGCCGACCACGTCGCCGGGTGCGTCAGCCAGTGCACGAACCCGATCGTGCGGCCTTCCGCTGTGCTGGGCACCCTCGCCATCGCTCCCCAGACCGGGAACTGGGGGTCGAGCAGCCGATTCCATGTCAGGTCGGTCTGCTCGTCGGGGACGGTCGCCTGGTAGAACTCCAGATAGCCGCGCCACAGCGACAGCCACGCGTCGTGATCGGCGGCGGCCAGGGCACGGATCTCTGTCACGGATCCGAGGCTAGCGTCATGCGAGCGCCGTGCGCGCGGCGCGGCGCGCGTGCGCGCTGAGATCTTCGCCGCGCCGCGCGAGGAACTCCTGCAGTCGCGCGGCGTCGACACGGCCGATCTCGCGCAGGGCGACGCCGACGTTCGTCTGCACGAGGTGCTCGGGATCGGCGGCGAGGATCTCGCACAGCGCCGACGGATCGTCGAGATCTCCGGAACGGATGATCCAGAACGCCGCCGTGATGGCCATGCGCCGGTGCCACCGGTCGTCGGAGCGAGCCAGCCCGAAAAGCACGTCGCGGGGCTTGTCGAGCAGGTACCAGCCGAGCACGCGCGGCGCCGCACGGTCGATGTAGTCCCACGTGTCGATGCGGTCGAGGTGGCGCATCCACAGGTCATACATCGCCTGACGGTCGGCTCCGCGGGCGCGCGCCTTGAAGTCGAGGATCGACACCGCGACCATCCGCTGCTCGTACACGTCCGACTCGAGCAGCCGCTCCACCTCGGGGAGGGGCATCCGGTGGTTCGCCTTCGCGATGTCGAAGACCGTGCCCATGCGCACACCGACGACCTGCGTGCGATCGTCGGTCATGCGCCGCTGGGTTTTGGCGCGTTCGTCGCCGGATGCCTCCGCTTCGAGCGCCGCGCGGACGCTCTCTGCGCTCGCGTCACCCACTCGGCGCAGTGCCTGATTCGGCCAGCTCCGCGCCGGCGTGGGCGAGCTCGGCGAGCGCCGCGTCGCTCGACTCGGGCGCCACGCCCGCGATGAGGTCGGTGAGCACCCGGACGTGGCGGCCGTGCTCGATCGCATCGAGGGCTGACGCGCGCACGCAGTGGTCGGTCGCGATGCCGGTCACGTCGACGTCGACGACCCCGTTCTCGTCGAGAAGCTGCGCGACCGTGACGCCGTCGTCGCTCGCCCCCTCGAACAGGGAGTACGCAGGCTTCCCTTGGCCCTTCTTGACGTGGTGGGTGACGCGCGACGTGTCGAGGCCGGGGTCGTACTCGGCGCCGTCGGTGCCACTGACGCAGTGCGGCGGCCACGTGTCGACGTAGTCCGGCTCGTCGGCGAAGTGGCCGCCGTTGTCACCGTCGGCGTCGTGCCAGTCGCGAGAGGCCACGATGATCGAGTACTCCTCGGCATGCGTGACGAGGTACTCCGTGATGCGCTGCGCGACCGCGTCCCCACCCTCGACACCGAGTGCTCCGAGTTCGGTGAAGTCGTTCTGGACATCCACGATGAACAGTGCCTTGCTCATGTCTCGAGGGTACGCCGATCGTTCTCGCCGGTCAGCGGGTGTCCGTCGTCGTGCCACAGCTTCGACGGCCACCAGATGGCCCGGCCGATGTCGTACGACAGAGCGGGCACGAGGAGCGATCGCACCACGAAGGTGTCGAGCAGCACCCCGAACGCGACGATGAAGGCGATCTGCGCGAGGAACAGGATCGGGATCACGCCGAGCGCCGCGAACGTCGCCGCAAGCACGAGCCCCGCCGAGGTGATGACGCCGCCGGTGGCGACGAGACCGCGAAGGATGCCGGAGCGCGTGCCGTGGACGAGGGACTCCTCGCGCACCCGCGACATCAGGAAGATGTTGTAGTCGACGCCCAGAGCGACCAGGAACACGAAGCCGTACAGCGGCACCGCAGGATCGGCCCCCGGAAAGCCGAAGACGCCGTTGAAGACCAGCGCACTGACTCCGAGCGCCGTGCCGAACGAGAGGATCACGGTGACGATGAGCAGCACCGGTGCGAGGATCGAGCGCAGCAGCAGCATCAGGACCACGAGGATCACCGCGAGGATCACCGGGAGGATCAGAGTGCGATCGCGCGTGGACGTGTCGTTGGTATCGGTGTCGGTGGCGGTCTCGCCGCCGACGACCGCGGTGCCCGCTCCGAGCTCCTCGTCCAGCGCCGCGCGGAGTCCGCGAACCGTGTCTTCCGCCGCAGGCGAGTCGGCGGCATCCGTCAGCGTTCCGATCACGAGCAGGTCGCCGTCCGCGACCGTCGGAGCGGGGACCGGGGTACCCGGCGGGCCGACCGCCGCGAGCACCGGTTCGCCGTCCTCGACCTCGACCGCGGCCTGACCAGTCGGCGTGTCCGCGGACGCCACCGCGACCGACTCGACGCCGTCGGCGCCCTCGAGCACCTCGACGGCCGCCGCGAGGTCGGTCTCGGGGACGATGACGTACACCGGCGAGCCGGATCCGGCGGCGAAGTGCTCGGCGAGCACTTCCTGGCCGTCGCGAGCCTCGGATGCGCCGAGCACGAGCTCGCTCGTGGGCACGCCGTCCGCCCTGAGCTGGGTGATCCCGGCGGCGCCCGCGAGCAGCACGACCGTGCACACGATCCACACGACGCGCGCGTGCCGTGCGACGAAGCGCGCCTGGCGCGGCCACAGCCCCGTGACCGGTCGAGTGAGGTCGTCGGGCACCGTCTGGAGCGGCTCCTTCGGGATGAACGGCCAGAAGGCCGCGCGCCCGAACAGGGCAAGGAGCGCCGGAAGGAAGGTCAGCGCCGAGAGCATCGAGAACGCGATGCCGATCGACGCGATGGGCCCGAGCGCGCGGTTCGTGGCGAGGTCCGACAAGAGCAGGCACAGCAGCCCCGCGATGACCGTTCCGCCGGCGGCCAGAATGGGCTCGAACGAGCCGCGCCACGCCGCGGACGTGGCATCCCATCGTCGCTCGCCTGCCGCGATCGCCTCGCGGAACCGGGCGACATACAGCAGCGCGTAATCGGTCGCCGCCCCGATCACGAGGATGAAGAGGATCCCCTGCACCTGGCCGTTGAGCACGACGATCCCGGCATACGCGAGCCACCACACCGTGAGCAGGGCCGCGCACAGCGCGAACACCGATGTCGTCAGCACCAGGACCGGCAGCAGCGGAGAGCGGTACACGATCACGAGGATAAGGAACACCGCGATGAGCGCGACCGCGAGCAGCAGTCCGTCGATGCCGAGGAAGCCCTCGACGAGGTCGGCCGTGAACCCGGCGGGTCCGGTGACCCAGCCCTGGAGTCCTGGCGGCAGGTCCGCGACGAAAGCGCGGATCTCATCGACGATCTCGCCGACCTCGCCCGACGAGTCGAGCGGCACGAAGATCTGCGCCGCCTCACCGTCCTCCGCCGGTATCGGGGGCGAGACGCCATCCTGAACGCCATCGATCCCCGCGATGTCGTCGGCGAGCGTCTGCACGTCTGCGAGTTCGTCCCCCGAAAGCTCACCGTCTGCCGTGACGACGACGAGAGCGGGAATGGACTCGTCGCCCAGGAAGTCGGGGAGTCGCTCGTTCACCCGCGTCGCGTCAGCGCTCTCGGGCAGAAAGGTCGACCGATCGTTCGTCGAGACGTCGTCGACCTTGCCGAAGTAGGGCCCGCCGATCGAGCCCGCGGTGAGCCACACCAGCACGAGCACGACCGGGATGCCGATCCGCAGCCAGCGGGACGGCTCCGTACGTGAGCGCAGAATGGCGATGGCCCAGCCTAACCAGTGGGCTCGGTGCCTCGCACTGGTCCTATGCTGGCTCGCGATGCTCTCCGCTGCTCTCGCCCTCGTCGGCGCCCTGGTGTACGGCTCTGCAGACTTCCTCGGAGGCCTCGCGGCGAGGCGGATCCGATCGATCGTGGTGACGGCGGTCGCCGCGGCCTCGGGGCTCGTGGCGCTGGCGATCGCTCAGCCGCTCGTCGGCGGCGCGTGGACGAGCGCCGACATCGTCTGGGGCATTCTCGCCGGCCTGGTCGGCGTCGTGGCCGTGGCGCTCCTGTACGCGTGCCTCGCGATCGGCCCGATGAGCATCCTGTCGCCCCTCACCGCCGTGGTCTCGGCGATCGCGCCGATGCTGTGGGGGCTTCTCGTCAACGGTGAGGCTCTCGCGCCCATCGGCTATGCCGGGCTGGGGATCGCACTCGTCGCTGTCGTGCTCGTGGGCTTCATCCCGGGCGCGAAGATCGTTCGGCCGAGCGCACGCGGGCTGCTCATGGCGGTCGGCGCCGGCCTCGCGATCGGCGCGTTCCTCATCGTCGTGGACCAGACGGATGACGGGAGCGGGCTCGTGCCGCTGGTCGTCAGCCGCGGGACCAGCGTCGTGGTGACGGCCGCCGTGGTGGGGGTGCTCGTCGTCGCGGGGATGCGCCGCGGTCGCACCGCTGCATCCGTGCTCGAGGTTTCGGGCCCGCTGCTCGGTGCGACGCCGACGGGCCACGCCGATCTCGAGCACGCAGCCGCGCCCGCATCCACGCTCCTGCGAGTCACCGCGCCGCGGGCGTGGTGGCTCGCCATCGCGTGCGGAATCGCGGATGCCGCGGCCAACGCCCTCCTGCTGGTCGCGCTGCGCGCGGGCGACCTGTCGATCGTGTCGGCGCTGACCGCCCTCTACCCCGCGGGCACGATCCTGCTCGCGGCGCTGGTGCTGCGCGAGCGGGTGGCCGCGGTGCAGTGGATCGGCCTCGTGCTCGCGCTCGTGGCCGGCGGCATGCTCGCGGTCGCGTGACGCGGGCGGGGTCAGCCTCGCACGAAGATGAGGATGAGCGACAGGATCATGGCGAGCACCCCGAGCGCGAGCAGTCCGACTGCGAGGAGCGCGACGGCGCGGACGCCGGGGGATCTCCGGGTCAGCCGCATCCGATTGCGCCTCCCGCGGCGGTAGAAGATGTCGGCCATCTGCTTGTCGCCGATGGCGTGCTCCTGCTCGTGCGTGAGAACCGCCTCGTTCACGCCGCCGTCGTCGTCGAACCACCGCACCACGCGGCCGTGCGGCTCCGTCTCGACGACGGCGCGCGCGGGGAGCCACGTGCCGTCGAGCAGGCGCATGACGAGCGCGGCGGCGGCAAGGAGCGCACCGGCACCGAGACCGACCCACGAGAAGATCTCGACGACGGCGTCGATCGTCTCGTGCATGGCGTCACCGTCCCTGAGATACGGAAAACGGCCGCCGCAGCGGCCGCATCCGGTTCTGAGCCACCTAAGGGAATCGAACCCTTGACCTATTCATTACGAGTGAATCGCTCTGCCGACTGAGCTAAGGTGGCGCGCCTCGCTTGCGCGATGCACGATCAACGATCTTACAGGGTCTTGGGAGTGCTCGCGAACCACGACCGCTCGGCATCCGGCCCGCCTTTCGGGCTCATTCGCAGCGCAGGCCGTCCTGGGGAGCCGTACCCTCGAGCAGGTAGGTCTCGACGGCCTCGTCGACGCAGCGGTTGCCCTTGTTGTACCCGGTGTGGCCCTCTCCGACACGGGTGACGAGCACGCCGGACGACAGCTGATCGGCCAGCGACACGGACCACTCGTACGGGGTTGCCGGGTCGTTGGTGGTGCCTACGACGACGATCGGCGCCGCCCCCTCTGCCGAAATGGGCTCGCGCACGCCCGTCGCCGGGTACGGCCAAACCTCGCACGGGTCGGGACCGGCCCAGTACGGCGCCACCGTGGGCGCCTCGGCCTCGAGCAGCGCCTCGGCCGCAGCGATGTCTTCGGGGGTCGAGTCCAGCGGGTAGTCCATGCAGTTGTACGCACGGAAGGCCTCGGTGGAGTTGTCGAGGTACCGGCCGTCCTGGCGGTTGTAGTAGAAGTCGGCGAGCAAGAACGCGGTCTCGGCGTCGCCTTGCAGCACGCCGGCCAGCGCGTCCGTGAGGTAGGTCCAGCTGTCCTGCGAGTACAGGGCCGCGATGATCGCTGTCATGAGCGAGTCGGCGCCGAGCATTCGTCCGTCGGAGTTGGGGACCGGGTCGCGGTCGACGGTGGCCAGCAGCGTGCCGAGGTCGGCCATCGCGTCGTCGACGCTCCCCCGGAACGGGCACTCGTCGTCTTCGAGGCACGACGCCATGTACGCCCTCAGCGCCGACTCGAAGCCGACCCCCTGGGTCGTGCCCACGTCGAGGGCCGACACCGCCGGATCGATCGCCCCGTCGAGGACGAGGCGCCCGACGCGCTCCGGGAACAGCTTCGCGTACGTCGCGCCCAGGAAGGTGCCGTACGAGTAGCCGAGGTAGTTCAGCTCGCGGTCGCCGAGCACGGCGCGCAACAGGTCCATGTCGCGCGCCGCGTTCTCGGTCGTGATATGCGGCAGGATGCCGTCGCTGCTGTCGTCGCACGCCTGGGCGAACGCGGCGTGACGCTCCAGCACGTCGTCGGCCCAGGCATCCGTCCCCCGCTCGTTCTCGGGGAGATCGAACAGATACGCGTCCATGTCGGCCGCGTCAAAGCAGCGCACCGACGCCGACTCTCCCACGCCGCGCGGGTCGAACCCGATGACGTCGAACCGCTCGCGCACCGCGTCGCCCACAGCGAACGACAGCGAGTCGCGGATGAGGTCGACTCCGCTCGCACCCGGCCCGCCGGGGTTGGTCAGCAGCGACCCGATCGGCTCGGCGCTCCCCTCAGCGCGGCTGCGGATCACCGAGAGCTCGATGTCGCCGGCGCCGGGGTCGCCCCAGTCGAGGGGGGCGGTCACCATCGTGCAGTCGAAGCCCGCGCAGTCGGTCCACTCGAGTTCCTGCCCGTAGTACGGCAGGAGCTCGGCGGGGACGCCGGCGCTGTCGGCCGGTTTGGTCGAGGTGGGGCGGGGCGCCGCCTCGGGGATGGCGGCATAGAGGCAGCCGCTCAGGACGAGGGATGCCGCGGCGAGCGCCGCGGCGAGCGCGCCGACACGGCGGAACCTGCGGGGGCGGGGAGCGTTCACGGAATCCTTCCGCTGGCGACGGTGATGAGCATGCTCTCGAGAGCGAGGAGAGGCGCGGCGTTGAGTTCGAGGTTCTCGCGCGTGGCGCCGATGCGGTCCACCGCCGTGAGCGTGCGCTCGGGCGTCCACGCCGCCGCGAGCGCGCGCAGTTCGGGCTGGAGCTCGCGGTTGATGAGCACCGCGTCGCGCCCGAACTGCAGCATGAGGACGTCGCGGAACATCGACTCGAGGTCGGTGAGCACGCGGTCGATGCCGTCGCGCAGGCTGCGCGTCGCGCGCCGCTTCTGCTCGTCCTCGAGCGCCGAGAGCTGCGATCGCACCGCGGGCGGGACGGCGGCGCCCTCGGCGATGCCGAGCGTGCGCAGCAGACCCGCGCGCTCGGTCTCGTCGCGCTCGGCGGTGAGCGCCTTCGCGTCGTCGGTCGCGACGGCGACGATCGTTCCGGCGACCTCGACCGCGTC
>NZ_RRYE01000106.1 GCF_004010105.1 Microbacterium sp. CPCC 204701 | reverse complement strand
CGACCCCGGCCGAGCGCCGCCTCGCGAACTCGCTCCGCGAGGCCGCCGCGCCGCTCGTCGACACCGCCGCCCAGGCCGCGAAAGATGTCGCGGCGGGGCTCGAGCAGCCGGCGCGCGACGCCGTCGAGCAGGTCAAGGGCGAGGCCATGGACGCCGCCGAGCGAGTCAAGGACGAGACGCGCGACACGGCCGACCGCGTCAAGCAGAACGTCGGCCCCGGCAGCAGCGACAGCGGGACCGGGATGTCGCAGCCGGCCGGCTGAGGCATCCGTCGATCACGAAGGAAGGGCCCCGGCGAACCGGGGCCCTTCTTTCGACCCTGCCGACCTCAGTCGGCTGGGATCAGTTGTAGTCGGTGGTGAAACCGTCCGTGGAGAAGCTGTCGAAGTCGACGTAGCTCAAGTCGGCGTCGGTGTAGGCGCCGTCCGAGGCGAAGATGCGGTTGGGGTACCGCTCGCTCTTGGCCTCCTCCGTCGCCTCGACCGTGACGTTGCGGTACTTCGCAAGTCCGGTTCCGGCGGGGATGAGCTTTCCGATGATGACGTTCTCCTTGAGGCCGACGAGCGGGTCGCTCTTGCCCTCCATGGCCGCCTGCGTGAGGACGCGGGTGGTCTCCTGGAACGACGCGGCCGACAGCCACGACTCGGTCGCGAGCGACGCCTTCGTGATACCCATCAGCTCGGGACGACCCGACGCGGGGCGCTTGCCCTCGGCCACCGCCTCGCGGTTCATGTTCTGGTAGCGCTTGAAGTCCACCAGCTCACCCGGAAGCAGCGTCGTCTCGCCGTGGTCGACCACGGTGACCTTGCGCAGCATCTGACGGACGATGACCTCGATGTGCTTGTCGTGGATCGGCACGCCCTGCGAGCGGTACACGCCCTGGACGCCGTTCACGAGGTACTTCTGCACCTCGCGGGCACCCATGACGCGCATGACCTCCTTGGGGTCGAGCGTGCCGACCTGCAGGGCCTGGCCCACGGTGACGTGCTGACCGTCCTCGACCAGGAGCGTCGCGCGCTTGAGGACCGGGTAGACGTGCGGCTCGTCGCCGTTGTCGGGCGTGAGGATGACCTTCTTGGACTTCTCGGTCTCGTCGATCGTGATGCGGCCATCGGCCTCGGCGATCGGCGACGCGCCCTTGGGGGTGCGGGCCTCGAACAGCTCCTGCACACGGGGAAGACCCTGCGTGATGTCGTCGGCCGACGCCGAACCACCGGTGTGGAAGGTACGCATCGTCAGCTGCGTGCCGGGCTCGCCGATCGACTGGGCCGCGATGATGCCGACGGCCTCGCCGATGTCGACGATCTTGCCGGTCGCGAGCGAACGGCCGTAGCACTTCGCGCAGACGCCGACGGCCGAGTCGCACGTGAGCACCGAGCGGACCTTGATCGACTCGACACCCGCCTCGACGAGCCGGTCGATGAGGACATCGCCGACGTCGTCACCGGCCGCCGCGACGACCTCGCCGTTCGCAGCGGTCACATCCGACGCAAGCGTGCGCGCGAAGACCGAGTTCTCGACGTTCGCGTCGCGCACCAGGGTGCCGTCGGCACCCGGAGCGGCGATCGTGAACTCCAGGCCCTTGGTCGTGCCGCAGTCCTCCTCGCGGATGATGACGTCCTGCGAGACGTCCACGAGACGGCGCGTGAGGTAACCCGAGTCGGCCGTACGGAGGGCCGTGTCGGCCAGACCCTTGCGGGCACCGTGCGTGGCGATGAAGTACTCCGCCACCGACAGACCCTCGCGGTACGACGAGATGATCGGGCGCGGGATGATCTCACCCTTCGGGTTGTTCACCAGGCCTCGCATGCCCGCGATGTTGCGGATCTGCAGCCAGTTGCCACGCGCACCCGACGACACCATGCGGTTGATGGTGTTGTCGGCCGGGAAGTTGTCGCGCATCGCCTTCTGGACCTCGTCGGTCGCCTCGGTCCAGATCTTGATGAGCTCCTGACGACGCTCGGCGTCGGTCGTGAGACCCTTCTCGAACTGCGCCTGAACCTTCGCGGCCTGCTTCTCGTAGCCCCCGACGATCTCGGCCTTGTTCGGCGGCGTGAGAATGTCGCTGAGCGCCACCGTGACACCCGAACGGGTGGCCCAGTAGAAGCCGGCGTCCTTGATGCGGTCGAGCGATGCCGCGACCTCCACCTTCGGGTACTCCTCGGCGAGCTTGTTCACGATCTGCGACAGCTTGCCCTTGTCCGCCTGCTCGCGCACGAACGGGTAGCCCTTGGGGAGCGTGTCGTTGAAGATCGCCTGGCCGAGCGACGCGTCCACGAGGCCGTGGCGCTCGTAGCCCTCGGGGGCTTCGCCCTCGAGGAACGTCAGACCCGGGATGCGGATGCGCACCTTCGCCTGCAGGTCGAGGGTTCCCTCGTCCTTCGCGAGGATCGCCTCGCCGACCGAGCCGAACACGCGGCCCTCGCCGGCGGCGCCCTCCTTGACCGTGGTCAGGTGGTGAAGACCGATGATCATGTCCTGCGAGGGCAGGGTCACCGGGCGCCCGTCGGACGGCTTCAGGATGTTGTTCGAGGCGAGCATCAGGATGCGGGCCTCGGCCTGGGCCTCGACCGACAGCGGCAGGTGCACGGCCATCTGGTCACCGTCGAAGTCCGCGTTGAAGGCGGCGCAGACGAGCGGGTGGAGCTGGATGGCCTTGCCCTCGACGAGCTGCGGCTCGAACGCCTGGATGCCCAGGCGGTGCAGCGTGGGCGCGCGGTTGAGCAGCACTGGACGCTCGCGGATGATCTCTTCGAGCACGTCCCACACCTCGGGGCGGGTGCGCTCGACGGCGCGCTTGGCGGCCTTGATGTTCTGCGAGTGGCCGAGGTCGATCAGGCGCTTGATCACGAAGGGCTTGAACAGCTCGAGCGCCATCTGCTTGGGCAGACCGCACTGGTGGAGCTTGAGCTGCGGGCCGACGATGATGACCGAACGGCCCGAGTAGTCCACGCGCTTGCCGAGCAGGTTCTGGCGGAACCGGCCCTGCTTGCCCTTGAGCATGTCGGACAGCGACTTCAGCGCACGGTTGCCGGTGCCCGTGACGGGACGACCGCGGCGACCGTTGTCGAACAGCGCGTCGACGGCCTCCTGCAGCATGCGCTTCTCGTTGTTGACGATGATCTCGGGCGCACCGAGGTCGATCAGGCGGCGCAGACGGTTGTTGCGGTTGATCACGCGACGGTACAGGTCGTTCAGGTCGGAGGTCGCGAAGCGGCCACCGTCCAGCTGCACCATGGGGCGCAGCTCCGGCGGGATCACCGGGACGACGTCGAGCACCATCGAGGCCGGGCTCATGCCGGTCTGCAGGAACGAGTTGACGACCTTCAGGCGCTTGATCGCCCGGATCTTGCGCTGGCCCTTGCCCTCCGAGATCTGCAGGTGGAGGCTGTCGGCCTCGGCCCGCAGGTCGAAGGCCTCGAGGCGGCGCTTGATCGACTCCGCGCCCATGTAGGCCTCGAAGTACTGGCCGAAGCGATCCTGCAGCTCGTGGAAGATCTCGTCCTCGCCCTTGAGCTGGCCGACGTCGAGCGTGCGGAAGTCCTCCCACACGCGCTCGAGACGGGCGATCTGGTCATCCGCGTTCTTGCGGATCGAGGCCATCTCCTTCTCGGCGGCGTCCTTGACCTTTTTCTTCTGGTCGGCCTTGGCGCCCTCCGCCTCGAGTGCGGCGAGCTCCTCCTCCAGCTTCTGGAGGCGGCCGGCCACGCGCGAGTCGCGGCGGTCGGCGAGCGTCTTCAGCTCGAGACGGATGTTGTTCTCCTGCGTCGCGAGGTCGCGGTGGCGCGCGTCCTCGTCGACCGAGATCACCATGTACGCGGCGAAGTAGATGACCTTCTCGAGGTCCTTCGGCGCCATATCGAGCAGGTAGCCGAGGCGCGAGGGCACGCCCTTGAAGTACCAGATGTGAGTCACCGGCGCGGCGAGCTCGATGTGGCCCATGCGCTCGCGGCGGACGGAGGACTTGGTGACCTCCACGCCGCAGCGCTCGCACACGATGCCCTTGAAGCGGACCCGCTTGTACTTGCCGCAGGCGCACTCCCAGTCGCGCGAGGGCCCGAAGATCTGCTCGCCGAACAGACCGTCCTTCTCGGGCTTCAGCGTGCGGTAGTTGATCGTCTCGGGCTTTTTGACCTCACCGTAGGACCAGCGACGGATGTCGTCGGCGGTGGCCAGACCGATGCGAAGCTCATCGAAAGTTGTTGCGTCGAGCACTAGTTCTCCTGTGTCGGAAATTCTTGTATCGGATCGGCCGGGCTTAGATCTCGTCGATGGACGACGACTCGAAGCGGCTGGAGATGTTGATGCCGAGCTCTTCGGCGGCGCGGAAGGCCTCGTCGTCGGTGTCGCGGAGGTTGACAGCCGTGCCGTCGGCCGAGAGCACCTCGACGTTCAGGCAGAGCGACTGCATCTCCTTCATGAGCACCTTGAACGACTCGGGGATGCCGGGCTCCTGGATGTTCTCGCCCTTGACGATCGCCTCGTACACCTTGACGCGGCCGAGGATGTCGTCGGACTTGATCGTGAGGAGCTCCTGCAGCGCGTACGCGGCGCCGTAGGCCTCGAGGGCCCACACCTCCATCTCACCGAAGCGCTGACCGCCGAACTGCGCCTTACCACCGAGCGGCTGCTGGGTGATCATCGAGTACGGGCCCGTCGAGCGCGCGTGGATCTTGTCGTCGACGAGGTGGTGCAGCTTCAGGATGTACATGTAGCCGACCGAGATCGGGGCCGGGAACGGCTCGCCGGAGCGGCCGTCGAACAGCTGCGTCTTGCCCGACGAGTCGATCAGGCGATCACCGTCGCGCGTGGGGAGCGTCGAGTCGAGCAGACCCGCGATCTCCTCCTCGAACGCGCCGTCGAACACGGGGGTGGCGACCTTCGTCCCGGGGGCGGCCTCGCGGGCCTCCTCGGGGAGGCGCGCGGCCCACTCCGGCGTGCCCTCGACCTTCCAGCCCTGCTTCGCGACCCACCCGAGGTGGGTCTCGAGCACCTGGCCGAAGTTCATGCGGCCGGGGATGCCGAGCGGGTTGAGGATCACGTCGACCGGCGTGCCGTCCGCGAGGAACGGCATGTCTTCGACGGGGAGGATCTTCGCGATGACGCCCTTGTTTCCGTGGCGGCCGGCGAGCTTGTCGCCCTCGGTGATCTTGCGCTTCTGCGCGATGTAGACCACGACCCGGCGGTTCACGCCCGAGCCGAGCTCGTCGTCGCCGTCTTCCGCGTTGAACTCCTTCACCGCGATGATCGTGCCCTGCTCGCCGTGGGGAACCTTCAGCGACGTGTCGCGCACCTCGCGGCTCTTCTCGTTGAAGATCGCGCGGAGCAGGCGCTCCTCGGCCGACAGCTCGGTCTCGCCCTTGGGCGTGACCTTGCCGACGAGGATGTCGCCGGGGCGCACCTCGGCGCCGATGCGGATGATGCCGCGCTCGTCGAGGTCCTTCAGCAGGTCCGGGCTCACGTTCGGCAGGTCGCGAGTGATCTCCTCCTTGCCGAGCTTCGTGTCGCGGGCGTCCACCTCGTACTCCTCGATGTGGATCGAGGAGAGGGTGTCGTCCTTCACGAGGTTCTGGCTGAGGATGATCGCGTCCTCGAAGTTGTGACCCTCCCACGTCATGAACGCCACGAGGAGGTTCTTGCCGAGGGCGAGCTCGCCCTTCTCCGTCGCCGGGCCGTCTGCGATGACCTCGCCGACCTCCACGCGGTCGCCGGCCGAGACCACGACGCGCTGGTTGTAGCTGGTGCCCTGGTTGGAGCGGTCGAACTTGCGCAGGAAGTAATCCTGCGTGCCGCCCGCGTCCAGCTGCACCGTCACGACATCGGCCGAGACCTCGACGACCACGCCGGCGTTGTCGGCGATGACGACGTCGCCCGCGTCGATCGCGGCGAAGCCCTCCATGCCCGTGCCGACCACCGGCGACTCCGAGCGGAGGAGCGGCACGGCCTGGCGCTGCATGTTGGCGCCCATGAGCGCGCGGTTGGCGTCGTCGTGCTCGAGGAACGGGATGAGCGAGGTCGCCACCGACACCATCTGGCGCGGCGAGACGTCCATGTAGCCGATCTCGTCGGCGTGGAACAGGTCGACCTCGCCGCCCTGGCCGCGGCGGGCGAGGACGCGGTCCTGCGCGAACGATCCGTCGGCCTTCAGCTCGACACCGGCCTGCGCGACGATGTAGTCGCTCTCCTCGGAGGCGGTCAGGTAGTCGATCTGATCGGTGACCTTGCCGCCGACGACCTTGCGGTACGGCGTCTCGATGAAGCCGAACGCGTTGATGCGCGCGAACGACGCGAGCGAGCCGATGAGGCCGATGTTCGGGCCTTCCGGCGTCTCGATCGGGCACATGCGGCCGTAGTGCGAGGGGTGGACGTCACGGACCTCGACGCCCGCGCGCTCACGCGACAGACCACCGGGGCCGAGCGCCGACAGGCGACGCTTGTGGGTCAGGCCCGCGAGCGGGTTGTTCTGGTCCATGAACTGCGACAGCTGCGAGGTTCCGAAGAACTCCTTGATCGCGGCGACGACGGGGCGCACGTTGATCAGGGTCTGCGGCGTGATCGCCTCGATGTCCTGCGTGGTCATGCGCTCGCGGACGACGCGCTCCATGCGCGACAGACCCGTGCGGACCTGGTTCTGGATCAGCTCGCCGACGGCGCGGATGCGGCGGTTGCCGAAGTTGTCGATGTCGTCGATGTCGAGACGGATCTCGACCTGCTTGCCGCCGCGCACGCCGTCGAACGTGGTGTCACCGCGGTGCAGGCGCACCAGGTACTTGATGGTCGCGACGATGTCGTCGACCGTCAGCACCGAGTCCGACAGCGGCTTGTCGAGGCCGAGCTTGTGGTTGATCTTGTAGCGGCCGACCTTGGCGAGGTCGTAGCGCTTCGGGTTGAAGTAGAAGTTGTCCAGCAGCGCGCGGGCGGCCTCGGCGGCGACCTGCTCGCCCGGACGGAGCTTGCGGTAGATGTCGCGGAGCGCGTCCTCCTTGGTGAGGATCGTGTCCTTCGACAGCGTCTCTTCGATCGACTCGAAGCCGGCGAACTCGGTGAGGATGTCTTCCGAGGTGAGGCCCAGCGCCTTGAGGAAGACCGTGACGGACTGCTTGCGCTTGCGGTCGATGCGCACGCCGACCTGGTCGCGCTTGTCGATCTCGAACTCGAGCCAGGCGCCGCGCGAGGGGATGACGCGCGCCGACACGATGTCCTTGTCGGACGTCTTGTCGGGGGTCTTGTCGAAGTACACGCCGGGCGAGCGGACGAGCTGCGACAC
Source organism: Microbacterium sp. CPCC 204701 (assembly GCF_004010105.1). Lineage (GTDB taxonomy): Bacteria > Actinomycetota > Actinomycetes > Actinomycetales > Microbacteriaceae > Microbacterium. The sequence continues at coordinate 1,175 of NZ_RRYE01000106.1, read as the reverse complement.
GACGACGCGCTCGGTGCCGTTGATGATGAACGTGCCCTTGTCGGTCTGGAGCGGGAAGTCGCCCATGAAGACCGTCTGGGTCTTGATCTCACCGGTCTGGTGGTTCATGAACTCGGCCTCGACGTAGAGCGGGGCCGCGTACGTCTTGCCGCGCTCCTTGCACTCCTCGATGGAGTACTTCTCGGGCTCGAGGTAGGGGTTCGTGAACGAGAGCTGCATCGTCTCGCTCAGGTCCTCGATGGGCGAGATCTCTTCGAAGATCTCCTCGAGGCCGCTGATCTCGGGCACGTCGGTGCGATCGGCGGCCTTCGCCTCGGCGACGCGTGCCTTCCACGCCTCGTTGCCGACCAGCCAGTCGAACGACTCGGTCTGCAGCGCGAGAAGGTCGGGGACCGTCAGCGTGTCGGAGATCTTGGCGAACGAGAGGCGGGAAGCTCCGCGTCCGCTCTTAGGGGTGGTGGTGGGGTTGGATGCGTTGCGCGCAGCAGCCAAGGGGATTACCTCCGTGGGCCCCGTCAGGGGCTCGTTTCCTTGTCGTCAGGTGGAGTGCTCCGGTCCCCGAAGTCCATGCGTCGCACACCGCAAACCGAGCGGGGGCACACGGGCACAGCCGACCACCATATGAGGGCAGGGGGAATCCAAGAGCGCAAAGACCCACTATATGCCAGAAGGCGCGCCGTGTCTACCTGGATTCTTGAAAAGTTCCGGATGCTGCGGTATAAGCCTGCGGGGCGCGAGCACGACGAGATCGGCGCGAGGTTCAGGACAGCGGAATCAGCGCGACCAGACGCACGTCGGGGCCTTCGAAATAGCAGGTCTGCAGGATGACGGTCGCGCCGAAGCCCGCAGTGGCCTCCGCGGCGTCTTGTCCGGGACGACCGTCGCGGCTGCCGGCGACGGTGTAGCGTCCATCCAGCTGCTCCCCCGTCAGCTCGACCACGTCGCCCGGGTGCATACGCAGCACGACATCGCCGCCGCAGTTGTTGTGCGCGCCCACGATAGGCGCGCTGGCACCGGCGAGGTCCATCCGCACCCAGAGGCAGCGGTCGAGCTCGGCCTGGTAGCCACTGGTGTGGATCCCGATCATGTGGATCGGCGGCCCGGGCGGCTGCTGGCCGGCCGGCGGTGCCGGGGGTGCCGGCGACTCGACCGGGGCGGTCGGAGGCGGCGGGGCC